>NZ_JBATHX010000190.1:0-16778 GCF_049667265.1 Algibacter sp.
ACATCACATTCAAAAAGTTATTGGATTTTTTGCTGCAATGCGTCAGTTTTCAGAAGATTTAAAAACAAAAAATCATAATGTTATTTATCTAAAAATAAATGATGAAAACAATAAGCAAAGTTTAACCAAGAATCTTTCATTTTTAATTCAAGAAAATAACATTGAAAAGTTTGAATACCTTTTTCCTGATGAATATAGGCTCGACAAACAACTCAACGATTTCTGTAGCGAATTAAGTATTAAGTCTGAAGTATATTCCACAGAACATTTTTTAACGAAACGCAGCGATTTAAAAAATTTCTTTGAAGGCAAAAAACAGTATCTCATGGAAAATTTTTACCGAGATATGCGTAAAAAACATGATATCCTGATAGTTGCGAACCAACCTGAGGGCGGCAAATGGAATTACGATAAAAGCAACAGAAACAAATGGAAAGGCGATGTTGACATTCCCAAATACAAATTATTTAAAAATGATGTTTCTGAAATAATAGAAGACTTAGGGGAAACGGATATTAATACCATTGGACACTTTAAAACTAAAACATTCCCCTATCCTATTACCAGAGCGCAAGCTTTAGAACAACTAAAATATTTTTGTGAAACGCTTTTAATTCATTTTGGAGACTACCAAGATGCGATGCATACTGATGAGGATTATTTATTCCATTCGCGATTATCATTCGCCATGAATTTAAAGCTTATTTCTGCTAAAGACGTGGTGTCTACTGTTATTAATTATTACAGAAAAGTTGGTGACACCATTCATATTTCTCAAGTAGAAGGTTTTATTAGGCAGGTTATTGGATGGCGCGAGTATATGCGAGGTATGTATTGGGCGTTTATGCCAGAGTACAACCAAGAAAACAAGTTAGACAACCACAATAAACTTGCTGATTTTTTCTGGACTGGTAATACTAAAATGAATTGTTTAAAACACGCTATTACAAACGCTTTAGACAATGGTTATTCGCACCATATCCAGCGATTAATGATTACCGGTAATTATGCGCTTTTAACACAAACGCACCCAGACGACGTTGATAATTGGTATTTAGGTATTTATGTAGATGCCATAGAATGGGTACAACTCACTAATACTCGAGGTATGAGCCAGTTTGCTGATGGTGGTAAAATAGCAACAAAACCCTATGTATCATCAGGTTCATACATTAATAAAATGAGTAATTATTGTACAGATTGCCATTACAACAAAAACAAAAAGCTAGAAGCAGATGCATGTCCGTTCAATAGTTTGTATTGGCATTTCTTAGATGAAAAACGAGCGCAATTAGGAACCAATTTTAGAATGGGCATGATGTATAGTTTATTAGATAAAATGAACCCCTCTGAATTACAAAAAATAAAAGAAAAAGCACAACATATAATAGCGCATCAAAATGAATACTAAACCCCAAATACACGTAGTTTGGTTAAAACGCGATTTACGTTTATACGATAATGAAGCCATTTTTAATGCTTTGAAAACTGGAAAACGCGTTTTAATACTTTATAGTTTTGAACCTATTTTATTAAACAATTCCCACTATAGTAAGCGTCATTGGGATTTTATTAAAGAATCTTTAAAAGATTTAAATACAGCTTTAGCGCCATTCAATTCAAAAGTTTTAATAGTACAATCTAATATTATTGCTGTATTTAATCAACTCCTAAGCAACTATAAAATATCTGATATTTTTTCACATCAAGAAACTGGTATTTTAGTAACTTTTGAAAGAGATAAGAATTTCATACGATTTTGCAAAAACAACTTAATATCATGGCACGAAAACATAAATAATGGAGTTAGAAGAGGAATAGAAAACAGAGAAAACTGGGATGAATTATGTAATGCCTTTTATGAAATCGAGCCACTCCCATTTAATCCTGACAGTAATCAATTATTGACCATTAAAGAGATTGAGACACTAGAAGCATATTTTAAACTACCAAATTTACAAACAGATAACCACTCTCCTTTTCAAAAAGGAGGGCGCACCATGGGACTTAAGTACTTAAAATCTTTTTTTAAAGAAAGGTATCCAAATTATATATTAAATATTTCAAAACCAGAATTGGCAAGAAGTAGTTGTAGTAGAATTTCTCCTTATATCGCATGGGGAAACCTATCGGTTAGAGAAGTGTATCATGAAGCTTTTCACTTAAAAAACACATCAAAACACAAAAAAGCACTCGAAGCATTTATGTCGCGTTTGCGTTGGCAAGCACATTTTATTCAAAAGTTTGAAATGGAACATACCATGGAAGAAGCCAGTATTAACAAAGGTTTTCATAAACTAAAAAAAAGCGTATCCAAAACATATCAAGAAGCTTGGAAAATTGGACAAACAGGTTACCCACTTGTTGATGCTTGCATGCGTTGTTTAAATGAAACAGGATATTTAAATTTCAGAATGCGTGCCTTAGTCGTTTCATTTTTTACACACAACCTATGGCAACCATGGCAAGAGGCAACTACTCATTTATCGCAAATGTTTTTAGATTTTGAGCCTGGAATTCACTTTCCGCAATTGCAAATGCAAGCAGGAGAAACAGGAGTAAATATGCTCAGAATTTATAACCCAATAAAAAATAGTCTAGAATACGACCCAGAAGCAACATTCATTAAAAAGTGGGTTCCCGAATTGCGTGCACTAGATACACCTTTCGCACACCAACCATATTTCATGACAGAAATGGAACAGCAATTCTACAACTTTAAACTTGGTATAGACTACCCTAATCCAATTGTAGATTTAGATAAATCTAGAAAAAAAGCTGGTGAGTCCTTATGGCAGTTTAGAAAAAATAAAAAGGTAATTGAAGAAAACAAGAGGATACTAAAAAAACACACACTAAATCACAGATCTTCAAACTTATAAGGGTTTAATTATCAATTATCTATGCCAAGCAATAAGTTTTATCAATGGAACAATATGATTTTTTGTTTAACTTATTTTATAATTAGTTAAACATTTTGTATATTTGGATTATAAAGTAGTAATATGATCCTAGATTCAACATATCACAATAAAGAGGACAAGCAAATTTTAGAAGATTTGGTTGGGCGTTCCTTTACGCTTTTAGAATCGATAAAAATGAGAGGTATTGGGTCTAAACGCATGATAATAGATGAAGTGAGTCCGAATCTTCAATCTTTTATGAATATTATTTCAGATGTTAATTATGCAAATTTAGAACTTCGAAAAAACGGCATTTTAATTTTTATAAATAAAGGTCTTAAAAATTTCACTTGGGCAATTCCCTACTATCAGTTAGTGGTATATAAAACCAATGGTGCTAGTATTCATGCTCAAGGTCGATTTATTCATTTTAGAAACAACAAAACGTTTAAAGAAAACAAACGCTTTTTTGAAAAAATGTTAGATGAGAAGATTAAATACGACGAACAATATAACTTTCAAGCTTTATGAGTCTATCCATCATACAAACAGACAGAATTATAGAAATGGCTTGGGAAGATAGAACCACTTTTGATGCCATTAAATTTCAATTTGGTTTAAAAGAGCAAGAAGTTATTGAACTCATGCGTAAAGAATTAAAGCTTAGCAGTTTTAAACTTTGGCGTAAACGAGTTCAGGGACGACAAACAAAACATGAAAAATTAAGAGTTTTTGATAAAGGAAGATTTAAATGTAGCAGACAAAAACAAATTACCCATAATAAAATTTCAAAACGTTAACGTGCTTTGATTAATTATCATAATTAATACAGCACATAAAAAAGAGGATATGAAAACAGACACATTAGAAAAAAAGACAAACGGACAAAAATTAAACGGCTTCTCGTTTGAAGATATTGGAGACGACCACCTTTCAACAGGTTTGGAAACACCCATGAAAAAGGATGCTTTCAAACTAAGCGATTCGGAAAAAAAAGAACGTATTGCCATTTTATTCGAAGAAATCATGGATGTTATGGGACTAGATATAAATGATGACTCCTTACAAGGCACTCCTGAACGTGTTGCAAAAATGTATATTGATGAGATATTTTCTGGTTTGAATCCTGCTAACAAACCTAATATTGCTCTATTTGAAAATAAATACAAGTACAATCAAATGTTGGTGGAAAAGAATATTACATTTTATTCTAATTGCGAGCATCATTTTGTACCAATTATAGGTAAAGCACATGTTGCATATATATCCTCTGGAAAAGTTATAGGGTTATCTAAACTAAATAGAATTGTTCAATATTTTGCTAAACGCCCGCAAGTACAAGAGCGTTTAACCAATCAAATAGCAAACGAATTAAAATCAATTTTAGAAACCGAAGATGTTGCGGTTATTATTGATGCCAAACATTTATGTGTGTCTTCAAGAGGGATTAAAGATGATACATCTTCTACAGTTACAGCTTTTTATGGAGGTAGATTTAATACTTCAGAGAAAATTACAGAACTACAGAATTATATAAATAATTAGAATTATGGAATTAATAGACAAAGCATTAGAATTTGAACAAAGAAAAATGAGATCATTATCAACCAGCGATCGTGTAAAGCTTTCGAGAGAAGCAAAAGCTCTAATCTTAGATTTAAATCAGATTTATAAAATAAAAAAAGATGAGAAAATCATGGATATTATGAAACGCTTAACCGCTATAAAAAGAAAAGTAGAAAAGCGCCTAAAAGGCAGAATGTAAATTGCTATATCTAAAATATCTGCAAAATATTCTGCAAATATTAAAATTTACCTAATAATTCATTATAAAAAGAGTTAATCTGCCATAATTTACTATATTGGCAAAATTGGTATATAAATTTTACCAATTAATTTAGATTAAAGATTAAATAAGAATTATGGAGATTATTGATAAAGCTTTAGAATTTGAGCAGCGTAGGCACACTTTTAAAACAACAAGTGAGCGCATTGAATCGTCTAGAGAAGTAAAAGACTTAATATTAAGTTTAAACGACATTTATAAGAAAGACAAAGACCCAGAGATTATGGATCTTATGAAACGTTTAACCGTTATTAAACAAAAAATTGAAAAAAGGCTAAAGGGCAGGCCATAACAAACAAAATGCCCTGAAACCTATGAAAACAATAATAATTGTTGGTGGAAGTAAGGGTATTGGTAAAGCTTTAGTTGAAAAGCTTTTAGCCAATTGCAATGTTATAAACATTAGCAGAAGTATTCCTGAAATATCGCATAAAAACCTGACTCACCATACCTGCGATATTACTCAAAATGATTTACCGGAAATTAAAGCAGCAGACGGTCTAGTTTATTGCCCTGGTAGTATCAATTTAAAACCCATTTCTAGATTAAGTATTGACGATTTTAAAAACGATTTTGAAATCAACGTGCTCGGTGCCGTTAAGGCGATTCAAAAATATCTTCCTATTTTAAAAAATGGAACCAACCCTTCTATGGTACTTTTTAGTACGGTAGCAGCAAAATTAGGCATGCCATATCATGCAAGTATCGCTGTATCAAAATCTGGTATTGAAGGTTTAGTAAAATCCTTAGGAGCCGAATTAGCACCTTCCATTAGGGTTAATGCCATCGCGCCAACCGTAACAGATACAGAACTATCTTCAAAATTATTACGAAACGAAAAGATGATTGAAAATATCACAGATCGCCATCCGCTTAAAAAGTTTTTATCGCCAAATGAAGTTGCAGATATGGCAGCCTTTCTGTTATCAGATAGTTGCGCTTCTATTTCGGGTCAGATTTTCGAAATGGATTGCGGGATTGTAAGCTTTAAAATATAACCTATGAATCCACTAAAAGCATTTTTAGCTACCATAAGTTTAAAAAAAAATCATGTGAAAATGAAGGTCGATTCGGTTTACGACATAAAAATTAATGCTTTAAATGGCAAACCCATTGAGTTATCGCAATTTAAAGGAAAACATATACTATTTGTAAATGTAGCCTCGAAATGTGGATTTACACCGCAGTATAAAGACTTACAAGAGTTATATAATCAATATCAAGACAAAATTCAAATAATTGGCGTACCGTGTAACCAATTTGGCGGTCAAGAACCAGGAAATGCTGAAACAATTACGTCGTTTTGCGAAATGAATTACGGTGTAACATTCTTAATCACAGAAAAAATTGATGTCAAAGGAAAAAATCAACATCCATTGTATACTTGGCTAACCCAAAGCATTAACAACGGCGTAAAAAGTTCAACTGTAAAATGGAATTTCCAAAAATACTTAGTTGATAAAAACGGAAAGCTTGTTGATTATTATATGTCAACTACAAGTCCGTTGAGTTCAAAAATCACAAAACACTTAAAACAATAAAATGATGTTCGGGTTATTTAAAAAGAAATCGAAAATAGAAAAACTAGAGGAAAAGTTTAAAAAATTAATGAAAGAATGGCATGATTTGTCATCCATAAACAGGTCTGCTAGCGACGAAAAATATGCAGAAGCACAACTTATTGCCGAACAGTTAAACAAACTAAAAAATGAAGCTGCTTAAGTACCTTATTGTTTTTTTAGTTATAAATTTTGGGGCTTTGGCAATTGGCAGTTGGCTGATGAATAATGGCCCACAAACAGATTGGTACATAAATTTAAATCAAGCACCTTGGACACCTCCAGGTTGGGTTTTTGGAGTAGCTTGGACCACTATAATGATTTGTTTTGCCATCTACATGGCCTATTTATACAAGTTAATTCCAACTACCAAAATTATTGCATTATTTACAATACAATTTATTTTAAACGTTATTTGGAATTACATTTTTTTTAATCAACATCTTGTTGGTGCTGGCTTTACAGTCATTCTATTATTAACATTCGTTGTTGCTACGTTTACATTCTCTTTTAAAGAAGAAATGGCCTTAAAAACCCTACTTATACTACCCTATTTAATCTGGCTCTTTATTGCTACTTCATTAAATGGATACATACTATTGAATAATTAAATCAACCAATGAAAATATACAGACTACATAAAAAACAAAACTTACCAATTACCATTGACCAGGCCTGGGATTTTTTGTCAGACCCAAGAAACTTAAAAACCATTACACCTGATTATATGGGTTTTGAAATTTTATCTGGTGCTGACAGACCTATGTTTGCAGGTCAAATAATTCAATACATAGTAACCCCCGTTTTAGGTATAAAAACCAAATGGGTTACTGAAATTACACACGCCGTAGACAAACATTATTTTGTAGATGAGCAACGATTTGGCCCTTACGCCTTATGGCACCATAAGCATTTTATAAAGGAAATTGATGGCGGTGTTGAAATGGAAGATATTATAGATTACAAAGTACCTTTTGGTTTACTTGGACAATTAGCTCATCCGATTGTTGTGAAACCTAAATTAGAAGAGATTTTTAACTACAGAACTAAAAAATTAGAAGCTCTTTTTGGAGTTTATAAATAATATTTAATTTTCGCTTTCGCGGAAATAAATTTGAGTTTTTGAATGAAGCAAACAGTAAATATTTTTTGGTTTCGACGCGATTTAAGATTAGATGATAATGTTGGTCTCTATGAGGCTTTAAGCAGTAATAATCCTGTATTACCCATTTTTATTTTTGACGAAGACATACTTGAAAGGTTACCAGAAAATGATGCACGAGTAACTTTTATTCATGAAATCTTGCAGCAAATAAATAATAAATTAAAAACCGATTTTGGTTCAAGTTTAGCATTTTTTCATGGAAAACCTATTGAAGTTTTTAAAAATTTAGTCAAAAATTATACAATAGAATCCGTTTTTACCAATCGCGATTATGAGCCTTATGCAAAAACTCGCGATGAAGAAATTAATAGGTTTTTAACTGAAAACAATATTCAATTCCAAACTTTTAAAGACCAAGTCATTTTTGAAAAAGATGATGTTACAAAAAGTGATGGCAAACCCTATTTGGTTTATACGCCATACATGAAACGTTGGAAAGAAACATTTTGGAATCTACATTTTGATTTTCACCCTTCTGAAAAGTTACTTGATAATTTAATGCCTGGTATGGATTTACCTAATTTAAGTCTATCAGATATTGGTTTCGTTAAATCTAGCCAAGAAATCACACCTTATACAGTAACTCCAACTTTAATTCAAGAATACGAAGCCACAAGAAATTTCCCTGCTAAAGACAGCACCTCAAAATTAGGCCCTCACTTACGTTTTGGAACGGTAAGCGTGCGCAGAATGGTGGAAAAAGCTATTGCAGAAGAAAATGAAATATTTTGGCAGGAACTAATTTGGCGCGAATTTTTTATGCAAATTCTTTGGCATTTCCCACATACGAAAGATTCAAGTTTTAAACCTAAATACGATCGCATTGAATGGCGAAATAATGAAACAGAATTTAAAGCGTGGTGCGAAGGTAAAACAGGCTATCCGTTGGTAGATGCAGGTATGCGCCAACTTAACGAAACTGGTTTTATGCACAACCGCGTAAGGATGTTAGTAGGTAGTTTTTTATGTAAACATTTATTAATTGATTGGCGTTGGGGCGAAGCTTATTTTGCCGAAAAATTACATGATTACGACATGGCAAGTAATGTTGGCAATTGGCAATGGGTTGCTGGTTGCGGTGTTGATGCTGCCCCATACTTCAGGATTTTTAATCCTACTACGCAAATACAGAAATTCGATAAAAACTTAAACTACATTAAACAATGGGTTCCAAATTTTCAAGAACTCACTTATCCAAAGCCCATTGTAGATCATAAATTTGCTAGAGAACGGTGTTTGGATACTTATAAGGCAGCCTTAAATTAGTCTAAATGCTCTCGTGATTATATCAAAAAAAATAACTAATTTAGTATAATTAGTTTTTCTAAAACTTGAGTTTTACTTTAAAAATTAAAATCACGAAAATTTTCCCTTCTATTATTTATGTGTTTTATACACACGTAATAAATAAACAAAGAAATTAATATATGAATACTTATTTATTAATCCATGGAGCATGGCATGGGGCATGGTGTTGGGATAAAGTTATTCCAATTCTTGAAAAACAAGGACATAAAGTTATTGCGCCTGATTTACCAGGACATGGAAAGGATAAAATCCCTGTTAAAGAAGTGTCTTTAAAAGCTTATACAGATTATATTTGCGAAATAATAGATTCCTTGGAGGAACAAGTAATTCTAGTTGGCCATAGTATGGGAGGTTTAATTATGAGCCAAGTTGCAGAATATAGATCAAATAAAATAGAAAAGTTGGTTTATATCGCGGCTTTTGTTTTAAAAAATGAGGAATCGATTTTACCCTTCATAAGGAAAGATGCAGAATCATTATTAATTCACAATATTGAATTCAGTAAAGATATGAGCAGTATACGGTTAAATGAAAATGAGATTAAAAATGTTTTTTATGGAGATTGTTCTGATGAAGATATTTCACGAGCAAAATCCCTTGTCTCACCACAATCTTTTGCTCCAATAAAAGCAAGACTAAATATTACTAATGAGAAATTTGAAAGGGTTCCAAAAATATATATCGAATGCTTGAGAGATAAAGCAATTTCAATCACCATGCAAAGGAAAATGTATGCTGAATTTAGCTGGCAAAAAGTGCTTTCAATGGATAGTAGTCATTCCCCATTCTTCTCATCACCTAAAGCGCTTGTTTCAAAAATAACTATGGTGTTTTAAAAAAATACACTTTTCATCTTTTATCATATGTCTGTAAAAAACCAATTTTCCTTTAATGCCAAAAATTACGAGAATTATAGCTTTATTCAGAAAAAGGTTGCAGAAAATCTAATAAATAAAACCACCTCAAAGCCAGGTTCTATTCTTGATTTAGGGTGTGGCACCGGTAGTTTGTATAATTCAATTAACTGGCCAGTTGATGATTTTTATGCCGTAGATTTTTCTAAAGAAATGTTGCAAATCCACGCTCGTAATAAAGGTGTGAAATGCATTGTTGGCGATTTTAATGATTCTATGTTATTTGATAAACTCCGCCAATATAAAATAAACCGAATTTTTTCCTCATCATCTTTACAATGGGCTAAAAATCTTGATGCAACTTTTAAACACATTAAGAATCTTGATGCCCCGATTTCATTTGCCATTTTTACTGCAAATACTTTTAAAACAGTATTTGAAACAGCAAAAATACCTCCGCTTTTACGAACTACAGAGGAAGTAACATCACTTGCTAACAAGTATTTTAATGCACACTATGAAACCATAAACTATAAGCTTTCATTTATTTCCACATTGGACATGTTTCGTTATATAAAGAAAAGCGGTGTCAGCGGTGCACGTAATATTCTTGATTATAAAAACATGAAGGATTTGATAAAAAATTATCCAATAGATTATCTTGAATTTGAGGTGTTGTTCATAACCGAATAATGCTATATGTCATTTCCATAAAAAGAACATATTTAATAATAAACAGAAGATTTACATGAAGAAAACAAATCCTAAAATTTTAGTTTTTGGCACCGGCGGTCATGCAAAATCGGTGATTAGAATTATTGAAGCAGAGGGCAAATGGGACATTTTCGGTTTGCTCGCTGATCCAGGGTTGCAGAAAGAAGATATTGATATTCTAGGTTATAAAATTGTAGGATATAGAAATGATATATCTCATTTGCAAGAGGCCAAAATCATGAGTTGTTTTGTCGCTATTGGTGACAACCAGCTTCGAGCAAAAATTACTGAAGACTTAATATCTAAAGGTTTTAAAATAGCAACCATTGCACATCCTGCTGCAAACGTTATGAACAATTCACCTATAGGGCATGGCACCATGATTCATGCACAGGCTGTTATTGGTGCAGATAGCAAAATTGGTAAAGGCACTATAATTAGTGCTTTAACATGTATTGGTCACGATAGTAATATTGGCGATTACTGTCACATAACTCCAGGAGTATTATTAGGAGGCAATGTCACCATTGGGGATTTTTCTTTTTTGGGTCTTGGTTCGGCTGTACTTCCTGGTGTTAAAATAGGTAAAAATGTTCAGGTTGCTGCAAATTCAGTTGTGAATAAAGACCAAGAAGATAATGTTATTGTAGCAGGGAACCCTGCAAGAGTTATTAAGAGAACTTGGTCTAAATAATGCCCATACAACCATTTGCATTTAAAAAACATAACATTTAATTAAGATTTAAGTATTTATTTTTTTGGTACTTTTATAAATCACCAAAACAAACTAAAATTATGAATACAAAAGAAGTAGCAAATAAGTGGGTGCAAATGTGTCGTGAGGGCAAAAACATGGAATGCATTGAAGAGCTTTACGGCGAAAATGTAACGAGTAAAGAAATGCCTGGTGTGCCTTATGGCGAAGTGGTTACAGGTAAACAAAACGTTTGGAAAAAGAGCAAACAATGGTTAGATAATGTTGTAGAATTTCATGGTGGAGAAATCTCTGAACCTCTAGTAGCCGATAACCATTTTACGGCTAAAATGAGTTTTGATGTTACATTTAAAGACCGCGGAAGACAGCAAATGGAAGAAGTTTGTGTGTTTGAGGTTAACGATGGTAAAATTGTTAACGAGCAGTTTTTTTATACTATGTAATTCATTTTTTTTAACGAAATAATACATAACCTCAATGCTTTATTGGGGTTTTTGCTTTTAATAGCATTAAGGATTTGGGAATGACAAAAATCACAATTTCTAAAATCTAAATTTCATACTTTTAAATTTCTAAATTTTTATAAAATATAATTCAAGATTATGACAGACATACAAATTGCTAAAACTATAACCCTTGCTCCCATTACTAAAATTGCTGAGAAATTTGGAGTTGATAAAGAAAGCATTGAAATGTATGGAAAATACAAAGCCAAAATACCTTTAAGCTGTATTGATAAAAACAAGGCAGATAAGAGTCATCTTATTTTGGTTTCCGCTATTTCTCCCACGCCAGCAGGGGAAGGGAAAACTACCATGTCTATTGGCCTATCTGAAGGCCTAAATCGGTTAAATAAAAAGACAACGGTGGTTTTAAGAGAACCTTCATTAGGTCCTGTTTTCGGGATTAAAGGAGGTGCTACTGGTGGTGGCTATTCGCAAGTACTCCCTATGGAAGATATTAATTTACACTTTACTGGTGATTTTGCTGCCATTGAAAAATCGCATAATTTACTTTCTGCCATAATTGATAACAACATTCAAAGTAAAACAAACTCGTTACATATCGACCCTAGAACCATAAGTTGGAAACGTGTGGTAGATATTAATGATAGAGCGTTAAGGCGTATTATTGTTGGCTTAGGTGGCACAACATCTGGTGTTCCTAGGGAAACTGGATTTGATATTACCGCTGCTTCTGAAATTATGGCTATACTTTGTTTAGCTGAAAATTTAATGGATTTAAAAGAGCGATTAGGTAATATTTTTATTGGATATACTTTTGATAAAAAACCAATTTATGCGCGAGATTTAAAAGCTCAGGGCGCTATGACTGCACTTTTAAAGGACGCCATAAAACCAAATTTAGTTCAAACTATAGAAGGAAATCCAGCCATAATTCATGGTGGTCCTTTTGCTAATATTGCTCAAGGCACAAACTCAGTAATTGCCACATTAATGGGCATGACCTATTCTGAATTTACAGTAACCGAAGCTGGATTTGGTTTTGATTTGGGTGCTGAGAAATTTTTTGATATTAAATGTCAAAGTGCCGATTTAAAACCCAAAGCTGTGGTGCTTACTACCACCATTAGAGCCTTAAAATATCATGGAGGAGCTGATTTAAAATCACTTACTGTACCAAATTTAGAAGCCTTAAAAAAAGGAATTCCTAATTTAGAAAAACATCTTGAAAACATTGGAAAGTTTCAGGTAACGCCAATAATAGCCATAAACAAATTTGCTTCTGATAGTGATGCTGAAATTGAATTAATTATGAATTATGCGGAATCTAAAGGTATTAAAGTTGCTTTAGCTGATGTTTGGGCTAAAGGTGGTGAAGGTGCATTAGAATTAGCTAAACAAGTTATTGAGGTTGTTGAAGAAAACAAATCCAACTTTAAACCTTTGTATAGGTGGAGCTCAAGTATTAAAGAAAAAATCGAAACCATTGCCACCGAAATTTATGGTGCTGAACATGTTGATTACACCTCTAAGGCAAAGGCTCAACTAATCAGAATAGCTGATTTAGGATTAGAGCATTTGCCCGTTTGTATTGCTAAAACTCAAAAATCATTATCAGACAACCCAAAATTATTAGGACGCCCAAAAGACTTTATAATTACCGTTAGAGAAATTGAAATTGCATCGGGTGCAGGGTTTTTAATTCCTATTACTGGAGATATTATGCGAATGCCTGGGCTTCCTGCTCATCCTTCGTCTGAAGGCATAGATATTGATGAAAATGGCGAGATTACTGGATTATTTTAATTATATTTTCCTGAGTAGTTAAAATTGTATAATGATATGAAAAAAAATAATTCAGTTGAAGAATACATTGAAGAACACCAAAACTTTAGTAAAGCATTGGGCATTCTTAGAGACATTATAAATTCTACAGAAGTAGAAGAAACAGTTAAATGGAACGCACCTGTTTATAGCGTAAACGGTAAAAACGTTTTGGGCTTAGGTGCTTTTAAAAACCATTTTGGTATTTGGTTTTTTAACGGCGTTTTCTTGAAAGATGAACAAAACTTACTAGTTAATGCACAAGAAAGTAAAACGAAGGCCTTAAGGCAAATGCGTTTTGAATCCATAAAGGATATTGATAAAAACCTTGTTTTAAAGTATGTTAAAGAAGCTATTGAAAATCAAAAGTTGGGTAAAGAAATTAAACCCGATCGCAGTAAAAAAGAAATCATATTACCTAATGAGCTTAAAGCAATATTAGACTCCAATAAAGTGTTACAAATAGCTTTTAAAAACTTATCGCCATCCAAGCAACGTGAATATTGTGAGTATATTGACACAGCCAAAAGAGATGCTACCAAACAAACAAGACTGGAAAAAATCACACCTATGATTTTGCAAGGTACTGGTTTACACGATAAATATAAAAACTGTTAAACAAAAAAAAAGCTTCCAAATTGGAAGCTTTTCCACCATAAAAAAAACCTAACCAACTACATTTATTTTTAATTTATATTAAAAAATTTTCAAGTTAAAATTGAAATTTTACAGCTTGTTTGAACCACCTAAGCAAGTAATTCTTTCTGTAGATTCCAAAATACTTGATTGAGTAGATAATTTTAAATCTTCAAACTCTCTCATTTTACTAAATTTACTTTTATCAATTTTATTATGTGTTAAATACAATTCAAAATCAGATATAAAAACCAGCGTTTTAAGTTTATTATCAAGTTGAATTCTTTCCAGATTTAATTCTTGCTTACGTTTAGATTCAATAAACTTTCTTTTTTCAGAAAAACTCATTTTATTTAAATCAAGAGAGAGTTTTAATTTTCTATTATTCCATTCTCCTTTAAAATAATCACTAAAACTAATTTTCGTATTATAAAAATCAGTCTTATTATTTGCTGGATTATCGACTATACTTTTCTCTTGAAAGGTGTACAAAACCCCAATATTGATAACAAAAAAAGCTATAAAAAACATGAATAAATACATAATTAATAAGTTTTAATAAATGATTGTTTCAATTATAAGACAATTAAAACCTCATTTACCCTATTATAAATTATGATTTAATGCAGAATTTATTCTTAATACAACTATAATATTTTAAATATCATCAACTTTTTTTGGTTGTTAAATTAATGTATTAAAATTATTTACTATATAAATTCAAAATAAACGACATAAGAAATTTAGGTTATGATTTACAAATATATAGACACAAAAAAAGCCTCCAAATTGGAAGCTTTTTTACAATCTATTTTAAAGTAAAACTACTTTACTGCCACAGGAGCATTAAGTTTAGAACTCAATTCCATAGAAATTGCAGATCTATCAAACTTAAGCTTTCCAGCCATAGTTTCAATAACACAACTGTTGTCTTTATCATTTAAGTCAGCAATTTTACCATGTAATCCACTTTTAGTAATTACCTTATCGCCACGTTTTAATTCGGCTGCAAATTTCTTTTCTTTTTTTGCACGTTTCATTTGCGGTGCAATCATAAAGAAATACACAACTACAAACATTAAAATAAATGGCAAAAATTGCCCAATACCTTCTCCCATAATTAATTTATTTAGCTTTTAGCTGGTACAACTTTGTTAGGATCTGGTTTTACAAATGCCGTAATTTTCACCACTTCAGCACCTTTTTCAGTATTAGCAGTAACCGTTATAGTTTTAGTAATTTTATTAGCACCGCTTCCGTTAAATTTAACAGAAAACTCACCAGAATCACCAGGTAATAAAGGCTCTCTACTCCAGTTTTGAGGCACCGTACATCCACAAGAACTTTTAATATCTGTAATAACTAAAGGCGCGTCACCTGTATTAGTATACTTAAAAGTAGTTTCTACAGCAGCCTTAGCTTCAATTTCACCAAAATCGTGATCCGTTTTATCAAACTCAATTACTGGAAATTTAGATGAAACAGCATCTCTTTCTGCAGCAACAGCAACATTAGCATCGTCAATTTTTTGAGCAGCATTCTCTTTACAAGAAGTAAATGCTAATAAGCATATGGCGCTAAGTCCTAATATTATTTTTTTCATAATAGTTCTTTTTTTAATTTAAAGTTGAGCAAAAATAGTAATTATTTAATCGATTAAAAAAAAATGTATTCTTCTTAACAATAATTAACAATTAATAATAGCACTTACATTAAGCCTCTTCCTACTTTTTTAAGTTCCCCAGCAGCTTCATACTCTTTAACAAGCTTATCTAAAATACCATTTATAAAAACACTACTCTTTGGTGTAGAATACTCTTTTGATATTTCTAAATACTCGTTAATAGTCACTTTTACAGGTATTGAAGGAAAGTTTTTCAACTCACAAATCCCCATTTGAAGCAAAACAAAATCAACTGTGGCAATACGCTCCGAATCCCAGTTTTTTGTTTTATTATCAATCTCAACATTTATATCGGTGGCATTTAAAAGTGTTTTCTTAAATAAATCGATAGCAAATTGTTTGTCATCAACATCCTTATAAAGTTTCGGTGTAAAATAATTTTCAACCGATGTTTCTTTTACCTTTCTAAGTAGCTTTAAAATTGTAGTATTCACCGTTGGAAGATCATCTAACCAAGTCAGGTTTTTGTCTTCCATGTAATCATAAAGCTTTTCGTTTGGAGCTATAATATCTTTAAAAATATCCACTATAAAAACTTTGTCTTCTTTAAAATCAGACACTCTAGTTTTCATGTATTCTTTATATAAATCGCTAGAAATGATATCTTTAAAAATAATATCTACATATTCACCGTCCAATTCCCAATTGGTGATTTTGTTGACTTCAAATTGATTTTTTAAGAGAAGATTCTCCTTTAAAAGTTTTAAAACCTGATTGTTAACAAACTTTCTATTTGGGTCCTTATCCTCTTTAGTGGCAAGATGCTTTTTTTGTTTCTTTTGTAAGTCGATTTCAGCCCTTTTTTGAACCTCAATTAATAGCGAAATTAATAACAAATACAAGTTGTACATATTATCAATACTATAAAGCAAGAATTTCTGATCTTTACTAAAATCGTCACTCTCACTACCTTTAAAAGCATACATGGTTTGCATTACTTTTACACGTATATGTCTTCTATTTAGCATCATTACAAAGAACTTTATTAAAAATATGAATTAGGTATCATTGTTTTTAGTGGCGCAAAAATAACACTATAATTTAGTTCCTAATAATAAAATTTAAAGTTATTTGGGCGTTACGCCTCCTAAGGTCGTCGTCGGGCT
>NZ_JBATHX010000191.1:0-11398 GCF_049667265.1 Algibacter sp.
TAGTAATATCATTCCAAACGCCGTTGGCTAATATAATTGTTGAACCTGAAGTAGCATTTGTAATAGCATTTTGAAGTTCGGTATTATTTGTAACAATTTGAGCATGAATATTAGCAATCAAGAAAGACACAATTAAAAACAAATATTTTTTCATGGATATTAGGATGTGTGTTTTTGGTAAACCAAACTGGTATACCAATCCAAATATAATACAAAGATTTTCTAATTTTAAATTATATATTAAAACTAGGGTTAATTAAGAAATATTGATAAACCCATGATCTTTAGCATGCTGTAGCGCTTGACCACCGTCTTCTATGAGAAGTATGGGAGCTATATCAAAATCTTTATAAAGTTGCTTTACTTTAGCAATTTTACCTTTATCGTTAACACTTCTTAAATATATAGCTGTAATATTGTTAGGGTTACTTTCTGCTATTTCTAAGTATATTGCTGGATCATGCTCACCACTATCACCAATTAAAATAAATTTAAGGTTTGGATAAGTTTTAATAAGATTCAAAATTTCCTTTTGTTTCTGTGGTATTTTATCATCACCTTTTTTAGAAAAAAGTTTAGGAAAACTTCTTAAAATTATTGGGCCCTTTGGAAAGTTGTTTTTATTTAAAAACAATTCTAAATACCGGTATAAATTCCAAGGACTATGGCTGACATAAAAGATAGGATTTGCCTCTTGGCCAGATTTCCCTTTATGCAATAAATGATAAAACTCTGGACTGCCTAGTAATGGTAAACGCTTTTCAGGCGATTTAAATAAGGTATTAATTATAACACGCCATTTTAAAATTGAGGTTACACCAGTATGTAAAATGGTGTCGTCAATATCGCTAATAACTCCAAAGGATGCGTTATTTGATGGAATAAGCATTTCAGCTGGGAATCTATTTTCTGACTGAATGACTCTAGTAATTTTTTCCTGCTGATATGAGAATTCTATCTTTACCCAACCTTGTTCATTAATATGATCACTTAAATCATCAACTGGTTCATTTAAAAGAAAATAACCTCTGTGATCCGTTTTTGTATAGTAGAATTTATCTTTTCCTATTCTAACACGAAGTTCCGTATGTTTAATCTCGTCCGTTTCAAATCGCTTCCATGCATTAAAAAGCAATTTAATAGCATTTTGATTCTCCAGATTAATACTTTCATCTTCAATGGCTCGTCCTCTTAAATATAGATGGTTTGATTTACCATAGGTTTGAAAAGCAATTATTTGAAGTGGATCTTTTTTAAACATAGATATTTTGATTGTACATAAAAATACAAAAACCACGTTAGCAAACGTGGTTTTTATAAAATTTCGAAAAGAAAATAAGTGAATTATTTTACAACTTCTTCCTCAATCTCTTTTATGATTTTTTTAGTTTCAACCATAATATCTCTTTCATCCGCTTTTAATGAACTAATACTGGCTTTTACTTCTGCTTCAGTTCCTTCAAAAGTTTCATAATTTGTTGATGATTCACCGTTTTTGGTTGTTACAGTTGTCACTACAGCTTTAGTAGTTCCATCATCATTTTTTGTCATTTCTACTTTAATTTCTTTAGAAACTTCAACTTGCTCTGCAGTATTTATGTTGTTTGCATAAGCTGAAATATCACTAGCATCCATTGCTATACTTGGTGCAATTACCAAGGCAACAACCGACATTAATTTTAATAAGATATTTAAAGAAGGTCCTGAAGTATCTTTAAATGGATCTCCAACAGTATCACCTACAACAGCCGCTTTATGAGCATCTGTTCCTTTTTTACCTTGCTCTTCGATAGTTTTCTTAGCGTTATCCCAAGCACCCCCGGCGTTAGATTGGAAGATTGCCATTAGCACCCCACAAGTTGTAACACCTGCAAGAAGTCCACCAAGCATTTCAGCACCACCTATAAAACCAACAGCAACTGGAACAGCACTAGCTAATAAACCAGGCAATACCATTTCTTTAATGGATGCTTTAGTTGAAATATCAATACATTTTCCATAATCTGCTACACCATCAGCTGCATCAAAAATAGCTCTATCAGCAGGAGTTGCTTTGGTCATGTCTGAATCATATTTTCTCATAACACCCAAAGCCGCTTTAAGCTCAGGAATATCTCTAAATTGACGACGCACTTCTTCAATCATTGCCATAGCCGCTCTACCAACAGCGTTCATAGACAACGCAGAAAACACAAATGGTAACATTCCACCAACTAATAATCCAGCCATAATTTTAGGCTGAGACACATCAATGGCGGTTACATGAGCTGTTTTCATAAAAGCAGCAAATAATGCTAAAGCCGTTAATGCAGCAGAAGCAATGGCGAAACCTTTACCAACTGCTGCAGTTGTATTACCAACAGCATCTAATTTATCAGTACGTTCACGAACTTCACTAGGTAATTCAGCCATTTCAGCAATACCACCTGCATTATCACAAATAGGACCATAAGCATCAACTGCTAATTGAATTCCTGTATTTGCTAACATACCAACAGCAGCGATAGCGATACCATATAATCCAGCAAAATGATGAGAAATCATAATAGCGGCAGCAATTAAAAGAATAGGAATCATTGTTGACATCATACCAACACCTAAACCAGCAATTATATTTGTCGCAGCACCTGTTTCAGATTGCTCAACAATTGACATAACAGGTTTTTTACCTGTTGCCGTATAATATTCAGTTATTTTACCAACACCTAAACCAGCTACTAAACCAGCAATAGTTGCCCAAAATACACCCATTGCTCCAAAAGGTAAACCTTCAACGGATTCAGGAATTAATGCATTAATTATAAAATATGACGCTACAACCATTAATCCAGCTGAACCAAATTCACCAATATTTAAAGCAGTTTGTGGATTTCCACCATCTTTTACTTTTACAAAAAATGTTCCTAGTATAGACATGATGATACCAACAGCACCAAGCACTAAAGGCAAGTAAACAGCTCCTAAACCATCAAAACCAGGTGTTAGAATAAAAGCTCCTAATACCATAGTACCTATTATAGAACCTACATAAGATTCAAATAAATCAGCTCCCATTCCAGCGACATCTCCAACATTATCACCAACATTATCTGCAATAGTTGCAGGATTTAACGGGTGATCTTCTGGAATACCAGCTTCAACTTTACCAACTAAATCAGCTCCAACATCGGCAGCTTTTGTGTAGATTCCACCACCAACACGTGCAAATAATGCAATTGATGACGCTCCTAACGAAAATCCTGAAAGTACATTTAATACCATTCCAAGATTTTCGGCTCCAGGCCACATACCTTGATACAGCATAAATAAACCGCTTAACCCTAAGATACCTAAACCTACAACACCTAAGCCCATTACAGCTCCACCAGCAAACGCAACTTCTAATGCGCGTCCTAATGATGTTCTTGCAGCTTCAGTAGTTCTAACATTAGCTTTGGTTGCCACTTTCATTCCGATGAATCCAGCCAAAGCAGAACAAATAGCTCCCACAATAAATGATATTGCTACCATTCCGTTAGAACCTGCTTCCGAAGCACCCTTAAAATATAAAAGGATAGCAACTGCTATCACAAAAATTGCTAAAACCTTGTATTCGGCTTTTAAAAATGCCATGGCACCATCAGCGATATTTTTAGCGATACGTGACATTTTTTCATTACCTACTTCTTGTTTTGAAACCCATCCGCTTTTTAGAAAAACGAATATTAAAGCTACAACACCAAAAAGCGGTAAAAATTTTACTATTAATTCCATATTCAATTAGTTAGTTATTAAATAAATTATTTTTTTAAAACCCCAAAAGTATGGAAATTAATGTGATAAAAAAAGCCACTATTAATTTAAGATATGGTATTTAAAACACCATTAAAATATTATATTTTCAATACTATGACATATGTTAGTTTTTGGTCAAGATTATAATCGAAATTACGTATTGAATCTTAGTTTACAATAGTTAATATCAATTCAAAAAAATGCTTTATAACTTTTTTAACAAAAAAACCATCTTAAGTTAAAGATGGTTTTTTTTTTGATTTTTTATGAATTTGACAAACTAGATTGTAAACGTGCGTTTTTTCTTATGTTCACTATTGTCATATCGGGCAACACACTCATGGTATATTTTAACTGCTTCCTCAGCATTTCCCCAGCCTCCAGTATCTACTTTTTTCTTCTCTAAATCTTTATAAACCTGAAAGAAATGCTCTATTTCTTTCAAACGATGCGGATTTAAATCACTAATATCATAGTTATTACTCCAAATAGGATCAGAAACCGGAACGCAAATAATTTTCTCATCTGGTCCTTTTTCATCTGTCATATGGAACACACCAATAGGTCTCACTTCCATAACAACCATCGGATAAGTTGGCTCTGTTCCCATAACCAAAACATCCAACGGATCTTGATCTAATGCTAAAGTTTCTGGAATAAATCCGTAATCACCAGGATACATCATGGAAGAAAATAACATACGATCAAATCGGATTTTGTGTAAGGTAAAATCGTATTCGTATTTATTTCTACTCCCTTTTGGTATTTCAATTAACACATCGAATGTTAATGATTGTTTCTCTTTTTCACTCATATAAATTATTTTTACTACCTTATATTCAGATATATAAATTATCATTATTACGCTACAAATGTACAGAACACTTTGCCTTTAAGCAACTTTAAAATTTCACTTAACCTATTTTTATTTAGTATTAATCTAAACACTAGGATATTTTAATATTGAAAGAAATAATTGACAATAATTACTATATTGTGCCTGACTAATTTAAATACATAATCGCTCATGAGAATTTTGATTTCTTTTCTTCTATTTTTTGCACTTTCAATTCAAGCACAGAACCAACCATGGCAAGGGAAATTTGAACCTATTGATAATATGATTGCCCCACCTAACACCTACAGAACTGCAAGTGGAGCTCCAGGAAAAGCTTATTGGCAACAGCGTGCTGATTATAAAATTAAAGCTGAAATTGATGAGAAAACTAATTCCCTTTCAGGTGAAGAAACCATCACTTATTTTAATAACTCTCCAGACGATTTAAGTTATTTATGGATTCAACTGGAACAAAATGTAAACAAAAAAGAAAATGAAGATTTTGGTGCTATAAATAATAGAATGAAAGATTCTATAACCACCAGGCAGATGCAATTTCTAACACGCGCGATCGATTTCCCTGCAGGATATACTATTAAATCGGTAAAAGATGCCTCAGGAAATAATATTAAAACCATGGTTAATAATACCATGATGAAAGTTAAATTGAATAGCATATTAAAATCAGGTGAATCTACGAGTCTTTCAATTTCTTGGTCTTATCCAATTACAGATAGAAGCATGTATTTACTGTCTCGAGAAGGTTATGAATACTTTCCTGAAGATGATAATACCGTATATTTAATTGCACATTGGTTTCCTAGAATGGCGGTTTATAATGATACCGAAGGCTGGCAAAATCAACAATTTCAAAAACTTGGAGAATTTGCTTTAGAGTTTGGCGATTATGATGTTGAAATTACCGTTCCTGAAGATCATATAATTGCCTCTACTGGATTGCTTCAAAACAGCGAATCTATTTTAACAAAAACTCAGCGAAAAAGATTGGATGAAGCCAGAAAATCTTTTGATAAACCGGTTATGATTATTACAAAGGAAGAGGCTGAAACTAATGAAAAACAAAAATCTTCAAAACAAAAAACTTGGAAATTTACCGCCAAAAATGTCAGAGATTTTGCTTTTGCATCGTCCAGAAAATTTATGTGGGATGCACAAGCTGTAAAATTACCAACTAATACGGTTATGGCCATGTCATTCTATCCAAAAGAAGGTTTACCTGTTTGGCAAGAAGAATCTACAATGGCCATTATGCATGCTTTAGAAGTGTATTCAGAAGCTACTTTCGACTATCCGTATCCAGTTTGTATTTCGGTTAATACATCAAATATTGGTATGGAATTTCCAATGATTAGTTTTAATGGCGGAAGACCTGTTGATGGCGAAATAAGTGAAAGAGCAAAACAAGGCATGGTGGGTACTATAATTCATGAAGTTGGGCATAACTGGTTCCCTATGATTGTAAGTTCAGACGAACGTAAATGGATGTGGATGGATGAAGGCTTAAACACCTTTTTACATCAAAGAACCGTTACTGAACGTTACCCAGAATATAACAACGTGACGCCTAAAAGTATTGTGCCTTTTATGAGTGGTGATAAAAATATTTTACGCCCCATTATGACAAATTCTGATAATGAACTTATGTCGCAATTTGGTGCTAATTTTTATCTTAAACCGACGGTTGGTTTACAAATGCTTAGAAACTCTATCATTGGAAAAGAACTTTTTGATGAAGCATTTAAAGAATATGCAAACCGTTGGAAATACAAACACCCAAATCCAGGAGATTTATTTAGAACGCTTGAAGATGCTACCGCTACAGATTTAGACTGGTTTTACAGAGGTTGGTTTTTTACAACTGATAATGTAGACATGGAATTAAGCAATGTAAAATGGTTTAAAGTTTTTGAAGAGGATTCTAATATTGAAGATCAAAAAAGTAAATCGAAAGTCAAAATTGCATCACAAAGTACTACCAACGAAACGGATGAAAAAGACTTTAAAAATGGACCCGAAGTAATTACTATGACTGCTACGCCAGATAATGCTTATGGCCAATTTCTATCTCGAATAGACGAGCCAGAAGTACGCAAACAGCTAGCTGGAAAAAATATTTATGAAGTAACCATAAAGAATAAAGGCGGATTAGTTATGCCTGTAACCATTGAATGGATCTTTACTGATGGAACTTCCGAAATAGACACCTTGCCTTCAGATATCTGGAGAAGAAACGAATATGAAATTCAAGAAACTTTTATTAAAGACAAAGAAGTTAGTAAAGTAAATTTAGATCCTAATTTTGAATTTGCTGATACCGATATGACTAACAATACGTTTCCTAAAGAGGATGAAAAATCGGGTTTTGACACTTTTAAAAATAAAAAAACCAATAATTAATTACCCAATTAGAAATTTAATTTTTATTTTTATTTTAAATATGTTTCATTCTCCCAAGACATATATAGCAGTTATAAATATTTAAAACTCATAAAAATTTATGTGTTTTAATAAATTTTTGAAAAAAAGTTCGCTATATATGATTTTTAGATTTTTAAAACACTTACTTTCAATAACTTTTATTTTGTGCTTTGCGCTGCAATCCTTTGGGCAAAATCAACAAGAGTCCTATAGTATCCTATTCATTGGAAACAGCCTAACTTCAACCAATGATTTACCAAATTTGATAAAAACAAGAGCAAAATACTCAGGATATCATTTAGAAACTGAGATGATTGCGGAACCAAATTATTCAATATCTGATCATTGGAAAAAAGGCCATGTTCAAAAACTAATAAAAAGTAGAAAATTCGATATTGTTATAATACAACAAGGGCCATCATCTCAGCCTCATGGTAAAAAGATGTTAATTGAATACGGTAAAAAATATCAAGACATCTGCAAGGAGAACCACGCATTGTTAGCCTATTTTATGGTTTGGCCCTCACTAGACAATTACGATTCTTTTGAAAACGTTATAAAAAATTACGAATTAGCTGCAGAAATCAATAACGCCATTTTATTACCAGTAGGATCCGTTTGGGAAAATTATTTCGAAAGTTCAAAAAAGTTTGATTATTACGGCCCTGATAATTTCCATCCTTCGAATAAAGGAAGTGAAATAGCGGCTAATGTCATAACTAAAATTCTAACCAAACATTTAAAAAAACCATAAAATTATTACAAAAATACCTTAAAATTAAACATTTTTTATACGAAATTACTTATATTTGATACAACCAACCAAACCAATCTCATATGAGAAACCTAATCTCACTCACTATATTATTATCGTCCTTTTTAATATTCAGTCAAAATACGCCTTGTTCTAATTTTAAAACAGGTGAATTTAAATATTCAAATCCTATTTACTCAGAATGGTCAATTACAAGAACAGATTCTGTTCAAATTGAGATTAACAGTAAGTCTGGGATTCAAATTTATAGCTTAATTGAGTGGACAAATGATTGTGAATACGTACTTACCTGTACCAATGCTCAAAATACAAATCCGAATAATTTTATTGGTAAAGTTTTTATAGTAACTTTTACTAATACCTTTTCTGATGGATATAATTGTATTTCAAAAAGTACCGATCCTCAAATTAAATCTTTAGAATTAGAAATAATTAAAGTAAAATAAAGAGCAAAATAGTCATTTTCTTTCCACTCTGGAAACCTCAATACATTACAAAAAATACGTAGTAATGCTTATTTTTTATATACAATTTTAAGGCTACCTTTATATACCAACCTTTTAAAACCAAATAGTTATGATACGCCTTAGCTTAAACCCCTCCATTATTAAAAAGTTGAATTTCAATAAAAAAAATGAAACTTTAGAAATAGAATTCAAGCGTCATATAAAAACGGCGCAATGTATTAACATTCCACTTTCTATTTTACAGGATTACATAGCTTCATTAAAAAATGATGACATTATGGAAGTAGAAGACCAGTTTCCATCTACTTTAAAAATAGTTCATTCTAATTTTAAACTAGCTTTAAATTAAATACGCTCAATTCTAGCGCCAATAGCTCGTAAACGTTCATCAATATTTTCGTAACCACGATCTATCTGCTCTATATTCTGAATTGTAGAGGTTCCTTTGGCTGAAAGTGCCGCAATTAATAACGAAACACCCGCACGAATATCTGGCGAGGTCATGGTTGTTGCTTTAAGTGTCGATTTAAAATCATGGCCAATAACGGTAGCACGATGCGGATCGCAAAGTATTATTTTGGCACCCATATCAATTAGTTTATCCACAAAGAACAAACGGCTTTCAAACATTTTTTGATGTATTAAAACGCTTCCTTTTGCTTGCGTTGCTACCACCAAAATAATGCTCAATAAATCTGGCGTAAATCCTGGCCACGGTGCATCAGAAATGGTCAATATAGAACCATCAATAAAACTTTGTATTTCATAACCGTTGGTATGCGCAGGAATATGAATATCATCGCCTATTCTTTCAACAGTTATACCTAATTTTCTAAAAACTGAAGGAATAACTCCCAAATCATCCCAAGATACATTGGTTATAGTCAATTCACTTTTTGTCATAGCTGCAAGTCCAATCCAACTTCCAATTTCAATCATATCCGGAAGCATCGTGTGGTCAGTACCCCCTAATTTATCAACACCATCAATAACTAACATATTAGAACCTACACCGCTAATTTTGGCACCCATTCTATTCAACATTTTACAAAGTTGCTGCAAATAAGGTTCGCAAGCGGCGTTATAAATTGTTGTTTGGCCTTCTGCTAAAACAGCAGCCATTACAATATTAGCAGTTCCAGTAACAGAAGCTTCTTCAAGCAACATGTAAGTTCCTTTTAGTTTTTTTGCTTCAACACCATAAAACTGCTCTTCCTTGCTATAGCGAAATTTAGCACCAAGCTTAATTAAGCCTTCAAAATGCGTATCCAATCGGCGTCTTCCAATTTTATCACCACCTGGTTTTGGGATATAGCCTCTGCCAAATCGCGCTAATAAAGGGCCAACAATCATAATGGACCCACGTAAACCGCGACCATCAATTTTAAATTGATCTGATTCTAGGTATTTTAGGTCAACATTATCAGCTTTAAAAGTGTACGTGCCTTTTTTTAGTTTTTCAACTTTTACACCTAACTTTTTTAGTAAGCTTATTAGTTTATTAACATCAACAATATCTGGGATATTATTAATCGTTACAAGTTCCGGAGTTAATAAAACAGCACATAAAATTTGTAATGCTTCGTTTTTGGCACCTTGAGGTTGTATTTTTCCTTTTAATTGGTGACCACCTTCAATTTTAAATGTTCCCATGCTTTGATTAGTAGCGTTTTCTTTGGCGGTTATTAGTATTCTTTTTGTGGTGTGTTTTTTTACTGCTGTTAGTATTTGAGTACTTCCCTTTAGTACGCAACAAACTTGTAGAATCAGACAAATCTTCTTCCGTATTTTTCAAGTTTATTTTTCCATCAGAAAGTTCAAATAAATGGTCGTAAATAACCGAATCTTCCACAGTATCCTTATTCCAATTCAAAAAACACTTTTTCATGTGGTTTGCAATGGTATAAGTCAATGCTTCTTTAAGTTCGCCTTCTTCCCAAGTATTGGCAACATCAATCATGGTTTTAATATTATTTCCATAAAAACGATATTTCGGGAAATTCTGAGGATATTCTAACGGCTCTGGTCGCTCTTCATAAATTTCCTTGGTAGGAATTTCATAAGGCGAATCAACATCCAATTCAAAATTAGACATGATAAAAAGTTGATCCCAAAGTTTATGCTGAAAATCAGGAACGTCTCTTAAATGCGGTTGCATATTCCCCATTACGGCAATAATAGCTTTCGCCACTTTGTTACGTTCTTCTTTTGTTTCAAAGGTTTTAGCATGATTAATCATTTTCTGCATATGGCGACCATATTCAGGAATAATTAAATGTTCACGCTCTGTGTTGTATTCTAAATTATCTATCAAAATAAATGTGTAGAGTTTAAGGTTTTTGCATGTAGTTTTCTATGCATGCGCAAAATACAAAAAAAAATTAAAGACTAATCACACCCTCAATCTTTTCTGCAACTTCTTTGTATTTACTAATCACAGCATCAGGGTTTTTCATGGTTACATTAATGGAAACACTTGTATATTTCCCGTTTTTAGACTCCTTAGTTTCAATAACAGCCCCCAAATAATTAAAAATGTCTTCTATTTTAATAATCTTTTCTTTATCAGTAACCACTATAAATTTATATAAATATTCCGATGGCCAAAGCGCAGTATCTAACAACTGACCCTTTAATTTTTTGTAAAACTCTTCAGAATCTGGAGGTGTGCTCATAGGTTTAAAAATTATGGCGCAAATATACGTTACCAGAATAGAATTAAAAAAAATTAAAATCTTATTATTTGGGCGCTCCCTAAAAAGGTCGGGCTTTCCGTTACAAGTCCTCGCACCTCCTGCGTCGGGCTGTGGGCTTTCTTCTGCAATCCCTAGCGCAACCACTTGCAAACAAAAAACCAAACCTAAAAACCATGGACTATTTGCAATTGTTCGGCTTCCGCTTTTTTTTAATCATTTAAATTCCGATTTTTACAACAAATAATTTGCCATTGAGTACTAAAAAAATAGTCATTACGGGAGGTCCAGGAACTGGAAAATCTACCTTAGTTAACGAGCTTATAAACAGAGGTCATATTTGTCTTGAGGAAATTTCTAGACAAGTTATTTTAGACGCCAAAAAACAAGGCATCGATCAACTATTTTTAAC
>NZ_JBATHX010000192.1:0-12072 GCF_049667265.1 Algibacter sp.
AGCACTTTAGAATTTACTATAAACTATCATGTAACCGACAACATTTTAATTGAGCTATATAGTATTAATGGTGCCTTTATTAAACAATTAACCAGAGATTCCATTAATCAACAAGGGGCTAAAACGTACTCGTTTTTGGTTGAGGATTTAGCTGCTGGAAATTACGTTTTAGATTTTCATAGTAATACCGGTCGGACTTCTAAGAAATTTGTTAAGCTTTAGAAACTCCTGTTTTTCGAGTTTTTCTTTAATTTAAAAATAGCATGGCATTCAAAATTTCAGGATTAATTATAATAATATTCTTATCCGTTGGGTGTATATCCTGCAAAACTTCTGAAAAGGAAATAAACAAACTTGATATTGCTAAACGCTATTACAAAATTCTTGATAAGGCTGATGACGATGCGATAGCACTTTTATTAGGTGATAGTATTGTAATTAGAGAAAACGAAAGTGATTATCAAGAGACTTTCACAAAAAAAAGATATTCTGAATGGTTGAAATGGGATGCGGTTTTTGTCCCAACTTACAAAATCCTTGAAATTGAGCAAGACCGAGACATAGTTAAAGCAAAAATTTCAAAAATAGACAGAAGAATCCTTTTTCTTCACGAACAGCCGATGGTCTGGAATGAGATTATCCGATTTGAAAATAATAAAATAATTAAAGTTGAAAGAGTTTTATACGAGGTTTTTAATGTTTCAAGATTCCTTAAAAACAGAGACAGCCTTGTTAGTTGGATTGAAAAAAATCATCCTGAATTGAATGGATTTTTAAACGACCAAACAGAAGCTGGAGGGATAAAATATTTAAAGGCTATTGAATTGTTAGAAGCTAGCAATTTAAGCACTTCGGAGTACGCCAACTAAACACCCTTAGTTTACTAATTAATTGAAAAAAGTGTTACATTTATAGTTAAAGAAAAAGGTTAGAAACTTAAAAAATAAACTATGGCACTTATTAATCCTTATATAAATTTTAATGGAAATGCCGAGGAGGCATTTACGTTTTACAAATCGGTTTTTGGTGGTGAATTCGCAAAAATTATGCGTTTTAAAGACATGGCGAGTGATGATTTTAAGGTTTCGGAACATGAAGCAAATAAAATTATGCACATTGCTTTACCTATTGGAAAAAACATTTTAATGGCTAATGATGTTCCTGAAATAATGGGACGTGTGAATGAAAACGAAAACCGATCGAAAATAGCAATTAGTGCTGAAAGCCGTGAAGAGGCCGACAAATTGTTTTATGGCTTATCGGTAAACGGACAAATAGAAATGCCTATTTCTGATAGCCCTTGGGGCAGTTATTTTGGGATGTTTCGAGACCAATTTGGAATTGAATGGATGGTTGATTTTGACCCGAAGTACAAGGGTAAATTATAAAAAACTACTAAAACCACTTAGTAATTATTAAAGCATTTTAATAGGAATACTAAAATTGGCAATAGTGCCCCGCGTTAGGGATTGCAGCGGATAGCCCACAGCCCGACGCAGGAGGTGCGAGGACTTGTAGCGGAAAGCCCGACGACGACCTTAGGAGGCGTAACGCCCAAAATTTATTTAAAAATAAAAGTGGTTATTTTTCTTTTGCGGCCTCGGACATGTAATACAACCGTTTTAAACTTTTTTTAAGTAACCTGAATCTGAAAACGCCTATTACAAAAAAAATAGCGCTAAATGTTAACGACACAAAGGCTAAATACTTAAAATTTGGAAATTCTTTAAGTTGGAAAAAAGCGAAACTACCTAAAAGCAAATACAGCGACGACCTGATGTAAGATAGCAGCGTGCGCTCGTTTGCCAAACGGGTTCGCTCGATGGCCAGATAATCTCTTAAAATTATTTTTTCGTCTGGTTTAAAATCGCGTCCAAATTTTAAAAGTTTCATAATACTATTTTTCTAAAAATATAAATTCCAAATAACAAAACCAAAATACCAAAAAACCAACTCAATACATCCAATAATCCTTTTTGGAGATTAATTAATGGGTTTTGAGGTTTTAAATATTTTGTGCTAGGGAATATTTAAATATTTATGGGTTTGCAATGATACTTTCCATTTTGGGTGTTTCATAACATAATCTACAATTTCCGGAACTACTTTGGCGCGTTTACTCCATTCGGGTTGCAAATACAGAATGCAGTTTTTATTTACTTTGGCAGCTTGCTCTTCGGCGAAACGAAAATCGTCCTTATTGTAGATAATCATTTTTAGCTCGTTAGCATGTTCATAAACTGCTTTTGTAGGCAATTTCATTTTTTTGGGCGATAAACAAATCCAATCCCAAATACCGGTAAGCTTATAAGCGCCGGAGGTTTCAATGTGGGTTTGCAAACCTGCTGCTTTTAACTGGGTTGTTAAAGCCGTCATATCCCAAGTTAAGGGCTCACCTCCTGTTACCACAATGGTGTCGCTAAAATTTTTGGCATTTTCAACAATTTTAGACGTGGCTGTTGGTGGGTGTAAATTGGCATTCCAACTTTCTTTTACATCGCACCAATGGCACCCTACATCGCAACCACCTATACGCACAAAATATGCTGCGGTTCCTTTATGAAAGCCTTCTCCTTGAATGGTATAAAACTCTTCCATTAACGGAAGCATTTCTCCTTTTTCTACCAATTCTTGCACTTCTTGATTCATCTAAAATATTTTAGGCTGCAAAGGTACATATATTTAAAGAAAGTAATAAGTATTGTGTTTTCAGAAATATTTAAACTTAATGATATTAAATCGATAAGGATTGCTATGAACCACATCGAATTTTATATTAAAATATAGATTTAAATTTATTGCTGAAATAAATTTCTGATGATATTTTTGTATTTCAACCTGTTTTTATATCTTTACATCGATTTTTTTTATAAAATTTAATTTACCAAACTCTCAAAATGAAAAAATTGGCCTCATTACTGTTTATGATCATCATTTTCAGTACTTATAGTTATGCACAAGTTGGTATTGGTACAACATCACCGCATGACTCGTCTATTTTACATATTGAATCTACAGACAAAGGCTTACTCATTCCAAGACTCACAACGGCTGAAAGAAACGCCATTGTTACACCAGCAACTGGCTTAATGGTATTTAATACCTCTTTTGATACATTTGAGTTTAATTCTGGAACACCAGGCACACCAGTTTGGAGTAAACTTAATTCAGACTCATCAGTATACATGGCAAAATTTATAATTACTGGAACGGGAACACAAACTATAACCGGCATACCTTTTGAGCCTTCTTCTATAAAGTTTTCTGCGGTTCCCAATGTAGAAACCTATAACCTTAGTGCTGATAATGGTGTATCAAATAACATTAATACTTTTCAAAACTTTTTTGGAAACATGAATGGTTATGCAACAAACTATAATGGCAGCATATTGCAACAAGTCATCTTTGTAGGTGGTAGTGGAGCCTCTATTAACGATATTTCTAGATATGCTTCTAGCTCAAGAGCTATAGGCATAAGGTATGCAAACAACAATGGCAACAGCTTGGGTTTAACCGCGGCCGACGTTACCAGTTTTAATACCAACGGTTTTACCATAAACGTAACAGATCATACCGAGGATATTGTTGTGATTTTTGAAGCCCATAGGTAGTTTTCTTGAATAACCTTATTACATTTTAAAAGAATTAAGTCCTAGACTTTATTTTATTTTAATTTCCTGTATTTTTATACAAAATTAAAAGCATGAGCATTAAGGATACTTTTTTCAATTACATTACTGAAGGTAATAAAACAAAAGGCGATTTTATACCTGTTGGTGCCGCTATGTTAGATGGAGAAACCGTTACTGGAGCATTTGTAAAAATCCCCCTTAAAACAATGAATCGTCATGGTTTAATTGCTGGAGCTACTGGTACTGGAAAAACAAAATCTTTACAAGTTTTAGCCGAAAATTTAAGTGATAAAGGCATTCCCGTTTTACTTATGGATATTAAAGGTGATTTAAGTGGTTTGGCGCAACCAAGTCCTGGACACCAAAAAATTGATGAGCGTCATGAAAAAATAGGTCTTCCTTTTGAAGCCAAAGCTTTTCCAGTTGAAATATTAACACTTTCTGAACAAGATGGGGTGAGATTACGAGCCACAGTTAGTGAGTTTGGCCCTGTTTTGCTATCTAGAATTTTAGATTTATCGGAAACACAATCTGGTGTTGTTGCTGTAATATTTCAATATTGCGACAACAATAAATTACCAATATTAGATTTAAAAGACTTCAAGAAAATATTACAATATGCTACCCAAGAAGGTAAAAAAGAGTTTGACGATGCCTATGGCCGAATTTCAACTGCTTCTACAGGTGCTATTTTGCGTAAATTAATAGAACTTGAACAACAAGGCGCCGATTTATTTTTTGGAGAAACCTCTTTTGATGTTCAAGATTTATTGAGAATTGACGATGATGGCAGAGGTTTTATTAATATTTTAAGGTTAACTGATATACAAGATAGACCTAAGTTATTTTCAACGTTTATGTTGAGTTTATTGGCTGAAATATATTCAACATTTCCCGAGCAAGGCGATAGTGACCGACCAGAACTTATTATTTTTATTGACGAAGCGCATTTAATTTTTAATGAAGCATCAAAAGCACTTTTAAATCAAATTGAAAGTATTGTAAAATTAATACGAAGTAAAGGTGTTGGTTTATATTTTGTAACCCAAAACCCTACCGATGTTCCTGAGGCTGTTTTAGGACAATTGGGTTTAAAAATTCAGCATGCTTTAAGGGCATTTACAGCAAAGGATAGAAAAGCGATAAAACTAACGGCTCAAAATTATCCAGATTCTGAATATTATGATACAACCGAGGTTTTAACATCTTTAGGAATTGGAGAAGCTTTAGTGTCTGCACTAGATGAAAAAGGGCGCCCTACCCCACTAGCAGCAACCATGATGCGGGCACCAATGAGTAGAATGGATATTTTAACCGATGTTGAATTGAGCAACTTACTTTCAAAATCTAAAATGGTTAAAAAATATAATAAAACCATTGACAGAGAAAGTGCCTATGAGTTATTGAATGAAAAAATAGAAAAAGCCGAAGCTGATGAAGCTAAAGAAAAAGCTTTAAAAGAAAAAGAAGCCATTAAAAAAGCAGAATCGAAAAAGAAAACAACTAGTACACGACGAAAAAGCACCGCTATGAACCCTATTATTAAAGTATTAACAAGTGCTACTTTTATAAGAAGCGTTTTTGGTATTTTAACAAAAGTGATGAAGAAATAGTCGATAATTAAGCTTAAATTAATCAAATAAATAGTCCCAATAAATGCGAAACTCAATTTTAGGCTTAATTGCCATTACCTTACTTTTTTCAAGTTGTAAAAAAGAACAAAACCCATTTGAAATCAGTAAACAAAATATTGGTTTACTAACGGATTCCACTATGGTAAAAGATTTAAAAACTATATATGCCAACGATTCAATCGTAAAATATATTGGTGGTGATGAGTTTACTGGAAGTATAAACAACATTGAAATTTTTGAAAAAGGCGGAAAACAATTACTAACTCTCACACCAAAACAGGCTTTAGATACAACTGCAACAATTGGGAGTATTCGTGTTCTTGATGAGCGTTATAAAACCAAAAACAATATTTCGACAATTAGCACTTTTAAAGATATTCAAAGTAGTTATAAAATTTCAAGAATCAGTAATTTAATAAATTCAGTTGTAATTGCTGTTGATGAAATTAATGCCAATTTCACTATTGACAAAAAAGAACTTCCTGCAAACTTGAGGTTTGATATGAATTTAAAATTTGAAGCCACTCATATTCCAAATAACGCAAAAGTGAAATACTTTTTCTTAAATTGGAATAATTAAAAAAAGATGAATCCTTTCATAGCAAAAATAATAATTGATGTTGCACGAAAACAACTTGAAAAAAAACAAGTTAATCGCCCTGTAACGAAAAAACAGTTAGACCCATTGGTCAGAAAATATGAGGTAGAGGTGTCTCACGCCATCAAAGAATATATTTTCATAGCAATTGGTGTATTATCAGCTGGTTTTGGTTTAAAAGGGTTTTTATTACCAAATAGTTTTATTGACGGTGGAGCAACGGGTATTTCTTTACTTCTTGAAAATGTAACTTCATTAAATTTAGGAGTATTATTAATCATAGTAAACCTGCCCTTTATTTTATTAGCATCTAAAACTATAGGTAACAAATTTGCTATTAAAAGCATTATTGCCATTGCGTGCTTAGCCATAGTAGTTCATTTTATTAATTACCCAACCATCACAGAAGACAAGTTACTTATTGCCGTTTTTGGAGGTTTCTTTTTAGGGTTAGGTATTGGAATGTCTATGAGAGGAGGCAGCGTAATTGACGGCACCGAGGTTTTGGCCATTTATTTAGGAAGAAAATTATCACTTACTATTGGCGATGTTCTTTTACTAATTAATATTTTGATATTCTCAGTTGGCGCTTATGTACTTTCAATAGAAACGGCACTATACGCAATTTTAACCTATATGGCGGCGGCAAAAACCGTTGATTTTGTTGTTGATGGTGTTGAAGAATATGTTGGAGTCACAATAATTTCGAATGAGCATGAAGCTTTAAGGTTAATGCTAATAAAAAAACTAAGAAGAGCTTGTACTATTTATGCTGGAAAAGGTGGCTTTGGGACAAGTGGAGAAAGTTATGATAAAGATATTATCTATACCGTTGTAACACGCTTAGAACTTGCCAAATTACAAACTGAAATTGATAAAATTGATAGAAACGCCTTTGTTATTATGGGTGTTGTAAAAGATTTAAAAGGCGGAATGATTAAAAAGAAGCCAATGAAAAAGTAATTAAGAAAAATTGTTAATCTGTGACTAAAAAAAAATACATTATTCAAAATAATCCATTTGTTGTTCCTACAACGGATGGCAAAATAATTAAGGAACATTTTGGGAATACTACAGATGGAAATTCTGAAATAAGTATTGCCCACATGAAAGCGCCAGCAGGTTGGAGCGAACCTTTTCAAACACCAGAATTCGACGAGTTTACTTTTATCATTAGAGGAAAAAAACAATTTATAATTAATGGCGAACAAATAGTTTTAGAAGCCGGACAATCTATAAAAATTGAGAGAAACACTAGGGTTCAATATTCAAATCCGTTTACAGAAGTTTGCGAGTATATTGCTATTTGCACACCAGCTTTTTCAATGGATTTGGTTAACAGGGAGGAATAAATGAATAAAATTATTCCAAAAACAATAGGAGCAACTATAAATTTTATAAGCTATTTTTCCTCTCCATCTGCAGCGAAAATAGCCATAAAACTATTTTCAACTCCGAGAAAAGGTAAAACCACTTCTCAAGAACTAAAATTTCTAGAAACAGCCAATCAAGAACAGATTCAATTTGAAGATTTTACAATTCAAACCTACCATTGGAAAGGCGTAAACGAAACTATTTTATTGGCTCATGGTTGGGAAAGTAATTCGTTTAGATGGAAAGATTTAATAAATCAATTACAAACCAAAAACTATAACATTATAGCACTAGATGCTCCCGCTCACGGAAGTACTGGAGGGAAATCATTTAACGCTATACGCTACTCCGAATGCATTAATCTAGTTGTAAAAAAATTCAAAATAACCACCGTTATTGGACACTCTGTAGGCGGTATGGCTACTGTTTTTTTTCAACATAAATACCAATTTAAACCCATTAAAAAACTAATTCTATTAGGCGCGCCTTCAGATTTTACCGGTGTTTTAAATCGATATGAAATTATGATGGGATACAATAAACGTGTTTCTAAAGCAATTGAAAATTATATTTTAAAACACTACCACCAATTACCAGATTATTTCTCCCCGGCAGTTTTTTCAAAGGAAATTACGGCAAAAGGGCTTATCATTCACGACAAAAAAGATGACATCATTCCTTATCAGGATGCATTAAAGTTTAAACAAAACTATATCAATTCAACCCATATAGCTACTCAAGGTTTTGGGCATGGATTAAAATCAGAAACTGTATATCAGCACATTTTAAACTTTTTAAACGACTAAGTTTATTGTATTTTTGAACCATGGCAGAAGTTACCCTAAAACGGATAAATAAATTTTTAAGTGAAGTTGGTTATTGCTCTAGGCGAGAAGCCGATAAACTCATAGAAGCTGGGCGTGTAACTATAAATGGTGTTGTACCTGAAATGGGAACTAAAATTGCACCAGAAGATGTGGTTGCAGTTGATGGTGAAGTCATGAATAACACTAAAACCACCTTTGTTTATTTAGCCTTTAATAAACCTGTTGGTATTGTATGTACAACAGATACGTCGGTTGAAAAAGATAATATTATCGATTTTATAAACTATCCAAAACGTATTTTTCCAATTGGTCGATTAGATAAACCTAGCGAAGGTTTAATTCTTTTAACGGATGATGGCGATATTGTAAACAAGATCCTTCGTGCCAGTAATAATCATGAAAAGGAATATATTGTAACGGTTGATAAACCTATTTCGCAAACATTTATTGAACGCATGGCTGGTGGTATTCCGTTGGAAGAACTTAAAAAAACCACCAAAAAATGTCAAGTTGAAAAATTAGGAACTTATAAATTCAGAATTATTTTAACCCAAGGACTAAATAGGCAAATTAGACGGATGTGTGACTATTTAAACTACGATGTACAAACCCTGCAACGGGTGAGAATCATGAATATTAAGCTAGATACTCCAATTGGTGAATATCGGGAGTTAACTAATGACGAGTTTAAAACACTTAATTTACTTTTAGAAGAAAGCACAAAAACGCATAAAAAAACATTCATCAAAAAGAATGATAAAAAGCCGAGAGGCTAAAAATAGCTTAGACTATTAAAATTATTCTTATTTTTGAAAAAATCAAACTAAATTATGATAAGAACTTTAGCATTAATATTAACACTTGTAGGTATGGCAGGTTTAATTATGGGTGTATTAGGAATTTTCGGAACACCAATTATTGCAACATTAAGTCCTTGGGCATTAGCTATTTTAGGCATTATTTTCTTTATTGCTGGTGTTTCTATGTTAAAATACAGCAGTAGAAAGTCTGTTTAAAAATTAACATGCCAAATATTTCCCCGTTCCATTTAGCAATCCCAGTTTATAATTTGAGCGAATGCAGAGTTTTTTATAGAGATATTTTGGGTTGCGAAGAAGGACGAAGTAGTGACCATTGGGTAGATTTTAATTTTTTTGGTCATCAGTTAGTTATTCACTATAAACCTAAAGAAACCTCAACAGAGGTTCATACAAATCCTGTTGATGGAAAAGATGTTCCTGTTCCTCACTTTGGTGTTGTTCTTTCTTGGGATATTTTTCACGCTTTCGCAGAAGATTTAAAAACCAAAAACATTAAATTTTTTATCGAGCCCTATATAAGGTTTAAAGGTTTAGTTGGCGAGCAAGCTACTATGTTTTTTTACGATCCTTCTGGAAACGCTTTAGAATTTAAGGCTTTCAAAGATATGGCCCAATTATTTGCAAAATAACCTATATTGAAAGTTTTATTTTTTTCTTGTTAAATAAAACGGCAAATAAATTAATAAAAAGAGCGGAATCACTAATATTTGAACCACCACTATATACCAAGGCCAATCTCCAAAATAATCTAAAATTGAAGCTGATTCTGGTTTTGCATTCAAGTAGAAATAATTGGCTTTTAAAAGCTTATTTATTACTATCATTATAATTACATATATCTGTAATGCTATAAAAGATTTAAACACACTCTTAAGTTTTGGACGCATATTAAAAACAAAAGCGGCATAAAAAACAACTATTAAAAGCCCTAAATGTACTGCCCAATATCTAAAATAATCTAAACTAGGAAACCCCAATTCTATGTCTGGGGTTATAACCGCCTGTAATGTGCCACCTACTATCCAGAATAATAATACTTCATACATCCAATAGGCTCTGTAATACGTGAAAATTGGAATAATTACACCCAACAAACTACATAAATACAATGGTAAATCTGTTGATATATTATAATGCCCTAAGCTAATTTTATGCGCATGAAATAGGATAACAATGAAGCTAATTAAACAGGCAAAAACATGAAGTGCATTATTTTGCTGAGTTCTATTAAATTTATGCTTGGCGAAGTTTATGAAAACAATACCTAATAGAATCGAAATTACAATTGGGAATACATGCTGAAAGCTCCCAATAGCGACTCTTTCAAGCAAAAAAAATGCATTATAAATTATAAAACTCATAATGCAATTTAATTAATTTTTGTTAATCTATTTATTGTGCCGTTCTCTAGCCAATAACGTATTTTTAAGAAGCATGGCAATAGTCATTGGGCCAACGCCTCCTGGAACTGGAGTAATATAACTTGCTTTTTGACTTACGCTTTCAAAATGCACATCGCCAGCTAATCTATAACCATTCTTTTTGGTAGCGTCAGGAACACGGGTGATTCCAACATCGATAATAACAACATCTTCTTTTACCATATCGCCAGTTAAAAATTCTGAAATCCCTATGGCCGCAACAATAATATCTGCATCACGAGTGATAGCTTCTAAATTCTTTGAACGACTATGAACAACCGTTACCGTTGCATCGCCCGCTTTTCGTTTTTGGCTCATTAAAATACTCATTGGGCGGCCAACAATATGACTTCTTCCTAAAACAACTACGTTTTTACCAGAAGTTTCAATTTGATAACGTTCCAATAATTCCATAATACCGTAAGGTGTTGCTGGTAAAAAGGTTGGCAAATCTAAAGCCATTCTACCTACATTAACGGGATGGAATCCGTCAACATCTTTATCTGGATCGATAGCCATAAGCACCTTTTGCTCATCAATTTGATCAGGCAAAGGCAATTGTACTATAAATCCATCAATTTCATCATTGTTATTTAAGCCATGAATTTTTTCTAGCAACTCTTCTTCTGAAGTGTAATCTGGCAAATCTATAAGGGTAGAGTTAAAACCAATTCGCTGGCAAGCTTTTACTTTGGCGTTTACATACGTCATACTTGCTCCATCAGATCCAACAAGAATAGCCGCAAGATGTGGTGCTTTTTCACCTTTAGATACCATTGCTTTTACATGTTCAGCGATTTCATCTTTAATATCGTTACTTACTTTCTTTCCGTCTAAAATTATCATATTTCAATAGGTGTTAGCCATTGGCCGTTTGCCTTTAGCAACAAATTTAATTATTTCATATTCTTCATCATCTGCATCATCTTTTTGCCACCGCCACCTTGCATCATCTTCATCATTTTGCTCATTTGGTTGAATTGCTTTAAAAGCTGATTTACTTCTTGAACCGAAGTACCAGAGCCTTTTGCAATTCGTTTTTTTCTATTGGCATTAAGAACAGTTGGATTTGTACGTTCTTTTGGTGTCATAGATTGAATTATTGCCTCGATACCCTTAAAAGCGTCATCGTCAATATCAACATCTTTCATCATTTTTCCAGCACCAGGAATCATGCCCATAAGGTCTTTCATGTTTCCCATTTTCTTGATTTGCTGAATCTGCTTTAAGAAATCATCAAACCCAAACTGGTTTTTGGCTATTTTCTTTTGAAGCTTTCTGGCTTCTTCTTCATCAAATTGTTCTTGTGCTCTTTCAACTAAAGACACCACATCTCCCATTCCAAGAATACGATCTGCCATACGCGATGGATAGAACACATCGATGGCTTCCATTTTCTCGCCTGTACCAATAAACTTGATTGGTTTATTAACTACAGATTTAATTGAAATGGCTGCACCACCACGCGTATCTCCATCTAATTTGGTAAGGATAACCCCATCAAAATTTAAAATATCGTTGAAGGCTTTTGCTGTATTTACGGCATCTTGCCCTGTCATAGAATCGACAACAAACAAGGTTTCTTGCGGTTGAATGGCTTTGTGGATATTTGATATTTCAGACATCATCGCCTCATCAACAGCTAAACGACCAGCGGTATCAATAATTACCACATTATGTCCGTTTGCCTTGGCGTGTGCTAATGCTGCTTTTGAAATTGCTACAGGATCATTATTTCCTTTATCACTAAAAACCTCAACACCTA
>NZ_JBATHX010000193.1:0-5079 GCF_049667265.1 Algibacter sp.
ACATTATGAGATAACGCATTTTGCAATTCAGGCTCACCATATTGAATGCTATTATAGTTATTAAATACCAAACCTTGAGCTAAACTGGTAACATCTGTAAACTGGTTTTGCATTTGGTAACGAAGCGTTAAACTTTCGCTCTTTTTAAACTGAATAATGGTTTCAAAATCTGGTAGTAACTTAAAGAAATTATCCTCATAAGTTTCTCCAAATTGGCTATTCTTATTTCCATAGGCATGTAAAGAAAACCCTGGAGTAATTGTAAATATTCCTGTTTTCAAGGTATAATGTGTACCTAAATAAAAATCGGTAAAGTTATAATCGGTGTCATTTGTAGCACGACCATCATTAAATGTTGGCGTTGGCTCAAACTCTGAATTATCATCTAAAAATTGAAAAATATTTGAGTTAAATTCTTGTCGGCTTAAAATGGTTCCTAAGGTGAAATTGATATTACTTTTATCATTAAGAATGTTGTAATAATCTAATTTAGCATCAATTTGGTTTGATTTTATACGTCTGTTTTGACCTATATCATAATTATCTAAGGTAGTTACAAAACCCATTGCTTCTGCAGTCGTATCAAAAGCATCACTATTATCAGGATCATTAACCAACATGGCATTATAAAATGGATCTTCATTTTTTATTAAATGCTGCGCTTCAATAGCAAATATATTGGTTTCGTTAAGCGTATAATAATAATTCAAATTTTGATTGATAGTAAAAGGGGTTACTTCATCTAGCTGATTTGTGTTTCCAAGTACTGAAGACAAAAAGTTTTGATCTTGTTCATCTTTAGAAAAGCGCCCTAAAATATCATAATCTAATTGGTTATTAATATTAGGTTTATAAACAGCACTTAACTTTAATAACCCTTGATTAGAACGTTCGTTACTACTTTGCTCTGTTGCCTCATCTGGAATTCCTAAATCTGAATCGGTATATTGAATAAAACTTGTTTTTTTTGATAAAATTCTGCTACTATTAAATATTGCAAAACCACTAATATCTAATGCTTCATTAGGCGAATAACTAAAATTTGTAGCGGCTAACTTATTTTCAATTTCAATGGCATTATTTTGTGTTGTTAGAAAATCGAGACCGTTATCTCCTAGGTTAATACTTGTACCACTACTTCTGCTAGGTGCTCTAAAACCTCCACCAAAACCTCTAAGATCTCTACGTGTTAAAGCTAAATCACCTATATTATTTAAATCGCCAATAAAATTCAAGCTAAATTTTGGACTGTAATAAAACAATTTTGGTTGTAGCAAATAAAGTTCTTCATCTGGTGATGCACCTCCACCGGCAGTTACATTACCAAACCAAAAGTTTTCCTTTCCTTTTTTAAGCTTAATATTTAAAGCTACATTATCTTGATTATTAGTAACGCCACTTAATTGACCAACTTCAGAGTAATTCCGCAGAACTTGTATTTTATCAACCGCATTTGAAGGAATATTTTTAATCCCTAATTTGGTGTCGCCATCAAAAAAATCTTTACCATTTACCATTAGCTTGCTCACTACCTTACCTTCAACTTCAACTTGGCCATCATCATTTACTACAACACCTGGTAATTTTTCTAAAACATCTTCTAGCTTACGTTCACTTCCATTTTTAAAAGAATCTGCATTATAAATTAAGGTATCTCCTTTTACAGTTACCGGCATTTCATAGATTAACTCTATTTCATCTAAAGCATTATCTTCATTTAAAGTGATGTTTTTTGTTATATCTTCTTCTTTTGTAGAAATGGATTCTGTAAACGTTTTCATTCCTATATAACTTACCTGAATACTATAAGATTCGTTTTTGGAAAGATTCAATCTAAAAAACCCCTTTTGATCGGTAATTCCATAAGATTGTAATGTTTTAGTTTCTTGATTAATGGCTATTACATTTGCTAATTCCAAAGGTGTGCCAATACTATCTTTTACAACCCCTTCAAATTTAACCTGAGAAATTACAGTATTTGCGAAGCCTAAAAGCGCGATAAAAATAAATTTCTTTATCATTTTTTATTATTATAATTAATTTGAATGTTTAGCGTCTTCCTCCTCCTCCTGGTCTGCCATCGCCTCTTCCTCTGCTTTCTCTAAACTCTTCCATTTTTTTGGTAATGATTTCTTTGTATTCCAGCTGGGTTACAACTTGTCCTTTTTTTGGTGCTTTAATTTCTGTTTTTTCTTCAGGATTTATTATGATTTTAGTGCATAGCATGATGGTGTTTCCTGCGCTTACTTCCAATATCAATCCTGGCAATCCCCAATAATCAGACGGCCCTTGGCTAACTGGAATTTGTGGCGTGTACCAAGCAACAACGTCAACCATTTCTGGTTCCTTTTCTTCTGAAGCACCTGATTCTTTTTCGCTGTTATCTCTTCTTGGTGGCGGTCCAAATTCAATACTGGTAGATACTTTTTTAGTCGTAGCCTTAAAGCACATATATTGCCCTATCTGTTTGGTTTCTGTTCCCATTTTCCATTCCAGAGGTTGCATGTCTTCTTTAATTAAAAATTGCTTTCCGAAAAACTCTTGATCTTGTAAATAAATGTTGTCTTTAATATTTTTATATTCTGGTCCTGGCGAAAAATTACTTGCAAAACCCCCTGGTCCTCTTCCAGAATCTGTTCCTGGCGTAGATAATTTTTCATCTTCTACAAAAATAGATTCTTCTTTATTGAATGTTAGTACATACGTTTTTTCTAACATGGATTTAAAACGCGTTTCTAATTCTTTCTTCCTTTGTTCTGTCATTTGGTCTCCTCCTCTATTAAAACGACTCATATCCATAGTAGTTTTTGAAAAGTAGTAGGCTTTTCCTTGAAATTCTTGAGCGTGAAATGATAAACTTCCTAATACTATTAATAATGGAATATAAAATTTTGTGATGTTATTTTTCATAATGAAAGGACTTGAAATATTATTAAAACGAAATTAAAAGACAACTATACTTTAAGACTAGAATATTAGGCAATAGTTTAATGCGTATGGGTTAATTTTAAGTTAAAAAAATGAAATAAAAATTTGAGGGATGTTTTCACTAATTCACAAATAAATGGTTTGATTTTTGTACTTTTCAATCTGCAATGAAATTTACGTTTTACATCTTCATTTTTTTCTCTGTTTCAATCTTTTCGCAAGAATCAATTGAAGCAAGGTTAATTAGCAAAGTGGATTTAAATGTTGACACCTTAATTTCTGTTGATAATTTCGGTACTTCATATTATATAAAAGATGATGTTATTTATAAAAAAACAAATATCGAAACCATTAACTATAATAATTTACAATTAGGAACCATTGAATCGGCAAATGCTTTCAATCCTTTAAAAATTAATTTATTCTATAAAGATTTCAATACCATAATTATACTTGATAATAGATTTGCTGAAATATTTAAAATAGATTTCAATACGCTTTCAGAATATAAAAGTGTTTCGCATGTTTCTACAGGTCATGATAATACTATTTGGATTTTTAATCAAGACTTACAAAAACTTGAGTTATTCGATTATAAATCTAGAATAACCCGCGCTCAAACGGCGCCTGTACAAAGTGCTGTGCTTGATATAAAGAGTAATTACAACTCCTGCTGGTTACTAACCGAAAACTATTTATATACCTATAATTACTTTGGTAGTTTATTGAAAAAGATAACAAACACAGGCTATACCGCTCTTGCAGAAAGTAATGAAAATGTCATTTTGAAAAAAGAAAACGCTTTACTTTTCATAAAAAAGGATAGCGAAAAAATTATACCTATTAAAACATCAAATTTGTTAATAAATCAGTTTTTTGTAACCAATGAAACCTTGTATATTTACAACCATAAAGTCCTACAAAAATATCAACTAAAAACTAATTAAAACCATGCACATTGCTATTGCCGGAAATATTGGCGCTGGAAAAACGACTCTCACTAAATTATTAGCTAAACACTATAAATGGGAAGCGCAATTAGACGATGTTGTAGATAACCCATATCTAGATGATTTTTACACGCAAATGGAACGCTGGAGTTTTAATTTACAAGTGTATTTTTTAAATAGCAGGTTTCGCCAAGTTTTACAGATTCGCCAGAGCGGAAAAGATATTATTCAAGATAGAACCATTTATGAGGATGCCCACATTTTTGCACCCAACTTACATGCTATGGGATTAATGACAAACCGTGATTTTGAAAATTACAAATCACTTTTTGACTTAATGGAATCTCTGGTTCAGGGTCCAGATGTATTGATTTATTTAAGAAGTTCTATTCCAAATTTAGTAGCTCAAATTCATAAGCGTGGTCGTGATTATGAAAACTCAATTAGTATTGATTATTTGAGTCGATTAAACGAACGCTACGAAGCCTGGATACATGGGTACGATAAAGGAAAACTACTAATTATTGATGTTGACAATTTAAACTTTGTAGACAATCAAGAAGATTTAGGCCAAGTAATTAATACTATTGATGCCGAGATTAACGGACTATTTTAAAAAATCAAGCTTTTCTAATTTATTACAAACCGCTTAGTACCTCCATCCGTTTTCAATAAATATACTCCTTTTGAGAAATAGCGGATATCTATTTTAGTGGAGGTGTTTTCTGTTTTTTGGACATGAAGTAATTTCCCTTGAACATCAAATATTTTAATAGTTCCTAGCCTATTTCTTTCCGAACTAATATAAATGCATTCTCCTTTTGTTGGAACTGAATAAATACTAATAGTGTCACTTTTTTCAGAAATATCATTAACACTTAATGTTGAGCAATCATTATTACCATGAATCTCCACTTCCTCATAACTATTCCAACCACTTCCTTCAGAATTCCCGTAACCTAAAATTCTAACATATTGAACTGTAGGATTTGGAGTTAATTGAAACGCTTCAAACCCAACTGTGGTTCCAGAACTTGTTAAAACTGAAGTAGCATCTGAAAAATTAATTCCATCATTAGAAGTTGCAATTTTAAAAGATGATGATCTAGTATCTCCTTTATGAAAATAAATATTTACACTAGTAACTATTTTTTGACATTGCATATCAAAAGTTAAATAAGCAGAGCCATCATTAGCATTT
>NZ_JBATHX010000194.1:0-1527 GCF_049667265.1 Algibacter sp.
TTCGTCACCTATTGTGATTATTTCTGCTAACATTACAATTTAAAATCAGTCTTCATTTCAGCGCTAGCATTTTCAACCGCCGAAAGCACGGTAGCTAGCTGCTCGGTAACATCAACATCTGTCTGGGTAAACTTTCCCCAATCCTGTACTTCAATCAGTTTATCTAAAACACCCAACTCAAATAAATCGATGGTAGGTTTCATTTTATGTGCTGCCTGATACGCTTCTTGATAATCCTTTGCTGCAACCGCATTTTTTAAACGCTCTGCATCTTCAGGAACTTCCTCTAAAAAAGCTTCAGCCAAAGCAGCGATAAAACTCTCGTCGTTATCAGCCAATTCACGTACTCTAAATAATTTATAATGTAATTCCATTTATTTTACTGTTATTGAAAACATTTCTTTGTCCTCTATAAATCCTATTAATTTATCATTAGCAACAACTTTGCCAACTCCTGCAGGTGTGCCTGTAAATATAACATCTCCAATCTTTAAAGTAAAATATTTTGACACATATTCTATTAATTCATCAATTTTCCAAAGCATCAGGCTAGTATTTCCATTTTGTACAATTTCTTCGTTCTTTTTTAACGAAAACTCAAAACCATCAACATTTTTAACCTCCTCTTTATCAATCCATTTGCCAATTACCGCAGCACCATCAAACGCCTTTGCTTTTTCCCAAGGCAGTCCTTTGGCTTTTAATGCACTCTGTAAATCGCGGGCCGTAAAGTCAATTCCTAGGCCAATTTCATTGTAATATTTATGGGCAAACTTTTTATCAATATGCTTGCCAACCCTATTAATTTTAACCAAAACCTCAACCTCATAATGTACATCATCCGAGAAATCAGGAATAAAAAACGGCTGCTTTTTCAAAAGAATAGCCGTATCTGGTTTCATAAAAACAACCGGATCCGTAGGTTTTTCGTTTTGCAATTCTTTAATATGTTCGGTATAATTTCTACCAATGCAGATTAATTTCATTCTTTTTTATTTTAATTTGGGTGTTACGCCTCCTAAGGTCGGCGTCTGGCTTTTCGTTACAAGTCCTCGCTCCCAAAAGGTCGCTGTGGGCTATCCACTTCAATCCCTAACGCAACTATTCCCCAAAGTCTGTGACTAAGACTAAAAACTGCGACTTCTAAATTACCCCAATTTATTATTAAAACTTCGCAATTTAATAGCCGTTAACACCTTTTTAGTGTACAACGGAAAATCGGCATTCAAAAGCCAGCCAAAATAACCCGGTTCCTTTTCTAAAACATCGGTTACTAACTTACCTTTATGCTTCCCAAAAGAAAAACACTCAATACCTTCTTTATTATATGAAATAAAACCTGCAAAATCTGCAAACTTTTTGCGCGAGCTAAACTCAGCTAAAAACTTGGTGTCGTTTTCCAACTCATCATACTTTTCTAATTGCGCTAATAAAACCTCATAAGTTGCTTTTGTATCAGCTTCTGCACTATGTGCATTATCTAAACTTTCATCGCAATAAAACTTGTACGCTGCACTTAAAGTACGT
>NZ_JBATHX010000195.1:0-16362 GCF_049667265.1 Algibacter sp.
GGGCTTGCGGCTTCACATTTTAATGTTGATATTTCTGCTGTTTCTGTTGTTGGAGGCGATTTTCCTCAAAAATATTTAGATTTATTGTCCAATAGAAATATAGATATTTCAGGTGTTGAAATAGTAAAAGAAGGTAAAACTTTCTTTTGGAGCGGAAAATATCGTAACGATATGAACTCTCGTGACACTTTATCTACTGAATTAAATACGCTTGCAGATTTTAAACCTGTAGTACCCGAAGAATATAAAGACGCCGAGGTAGTGATGTTAGGAAATCTACATCCAATTGTCCAAGCTAGTGTATTAGATCAAATGTTAACTAAACCAAAATTAGTGATTTTAGACACTATGAATTTTTGGATGGACTGTGCTTTAGACGATTTACTTAATGTTATAAAACGAGTAGATGTTATAACCATAAATGATGAAGAAGCTAGACAATTAACTGGAGAATACTCATTAGTTGTTGCCGCTAGAAAAATTCATGATATGGGACCAAAGTATGTGGTTATTAAAAAAGGAGAGCACGGTGCTTTATTATTTCATAACCACCATGTGTTTTACGCGCCTGCATTACCTTTGGAAGAAGTTTTCGATCCTACTGGCGCTGGTGATACTTTTGCAGGAGGCTTTGCCGGTTATATTGCTAAAACCGGTGATACATCATTTGAAAACATGAAAAACGCCGTAATTTATGGTTCAACTTTAGCTTCATTTTGTGTTGAAAAATTTGGAACGGAGCGTATGCAAAATTTATCGCATAGTGAAGTACACAAGCGACTGTTGCAATTTAAGCAACTAACGCAATTTGATATAGAATTAACATAAACTAACGCGCTCTAAAATAGAGTGCGTTTTTTAATTATAAATTTTTCATTCCGCAAAATCAAAGATTCACGAATACCTATTTATTAAATGTGAGTTATTGAGTAAAGCGCTAAATATTTTTAAAATGAGTGATGCCTTAAAACATGAATGTGGAATAGCCATGATTAGACTTTTAAAACCATTAGAGTTTTATAAAGAAAAATATGGCAGCGCATTTTATGGTGTAAACAAAATGTATTTAATGATGGAAAAACAGCACAACCGTGGCCAAGACGGAGCTGGTTTTGCAAGTATAAAATTAGACACTAAACCTGGGGAACGCTATATAAGTAGAGTACGTTCTATTGCGCAACAACCTATTCAAGATATTTTTGCTCAAATTAACGACCGTATTAATAAAGAGTTTGAGGCGCACCCAGAATATATAGAAGATGTAGCAGCACAGAAAAAAAATATACCTTATATAGGCGAGGTATTACTAGGTCACGTACGTTACGGAACTTTTGGAAAAAATAGTGTAGAAAGTGTTCATCCGTTTTTAAGACAAAATAATTGGATGCACAGAAATTTAATTATGGCAGGAAACTTTAACATGACTAATGTTAAAGAACTTTTTGCAAGTCTAATTGAATTAGGACAGCACCCAAAAGAATATACCGACACCATTACAATTATGGAAAAAATTGGTCATTTTTTAGATGACGCGGTAAGTAAAATTTATAAAGATTTAAAAAAAGAAGGTTATAACAAAAGAACCGCTTCTCCTCAAATTGCCGAACGCCTTAAGGTTGCTAAAATATTAAGACGTGCCGCCAAAAATTGGGATGGCGGTTATGCTATGGCTGGACTTATTGGCCATGGAGATTCTTTTGTATTAAGAGACCCAGCAGGTATTCGTCCAACCTATTATTATCAAGATGATGAAATTGTAGTTGTGGCTTCTGAGCGTCCTGTAATTCAAACGGTTTTTAATGTAGATTTTGAAGATGTTAAAGAATTAGCACCAGGACATGCTTTGATAACCAAAAAATCTGGAACGGTTCAAATTAAAAAAATATTAGAGCCATTAGAAAGAAAATCATGCTCGTTTGAACGTATATATTTCTCCAGAGGAAGTGATGCTGAAATATATCAAGAACGCAAAATGTTAGGTAAACTATTGATGCCTAAAGTACTTGAAGCCATTAATAACGACACTAAAAATACGGTGTTTTCATACATACCAAATACCGCTGAAACATCATTTTTTGGAATGATTGAAACTGCTGATGCTTTTATAAATAAAACAAAAACAGCAGCCATTTTAAACGGACAACGGTCATTATCAGCAGCAAAAGTTACCGAGATATTATCTGAACGTGCAAGAGTTGAAAAAATAGCTATTAAGGATGTAAAACTAAGAACGTTTATTACTGAAGATAGTAGTAGGAACGATTTAGTAGCACACGTTTATGATGTTACTTATGGTGTTATAAAACCTAACGATAATCTAGTTATTATTGATGATAGCATTGTAAGAGGTACTACTTTAAAAATGAGTATTTTAAAAATGTTAGACCGCTTAAAACCTAAAAAGATTATTGTTGTGTCTTCTGCTCCTCAAATACGTTATCCTGATTGCTATGGTATTGATATGGCAAATCTTGAAAGCCTGATTGCTTTTAGAGCTGCATTAGCATTATTAAAAGATTCTGGTAAATACGATATTGTTAAGAAAGTCTATAAAAAATGTATTGACCAAACCGATTTAGATGATAAGCATGTGCAGAATTTTGTAAAAGAGATTTATGACCCGTTTACAGATGAACAAATTTCAGACAAGATTTCTGAGTTATTAAGTGACGAAAGTATCAAGGCCGAAGTGAAAATTATTTTTCAACCCGTTGAAAATTTACATAAAGCCTGTCCGGAGCATTTAGGAGATTGGTATTTTACTGGAAATTATCCAACCGTAGGTGGAAATAGAGTAGTTAACCGTGCATTTATAAACTTTTACGAAGGCAATAATGAACGTGCTTATTAATTATTAAATTGTTAAATATCCTGTGGTAAAACCGCAAAATGAGCATTTTGACCCAAATAAACGCTTTTCATCTAAAAAATAATCAGATTATTTAAAATACACATAAATTGGTATCACCATAACATAAGTAGGTTAAGTTCATGGTAGATTTGGGGCAAAAAAAGGTGAACATCTGTTCGCCTTTTTTTATGCTATATAGTTTCCTTTTTAATTTATTATTTCAATATTACACGATGTCCTAAATTTCGAGCACAATCCCTTTTAAGCCAATATTTGCGTAGTTTAACTAAAAAATTTTAACAAACAATATTGGTACCATATATTTGAACCACCATAACATAAGTAGGTTAAGTTTATGGTAGATTTGGGGCAAAAAGGTGAACATCTGTTCACCTTTTTCATTTTAAACAAATCGGAACTCTTTTTCTTGTGTTTTTTGAATCTTTAATCCAATCCTAACTCAAAACTGGTTTTAAGCTGAGTGGCCTTATAGAAGTAAAATTAAGATTACTTCGATACAATATCTGAATAGTCATGAAAACTAAATTTCCCAGTAAATAATTCAATGGATTTATCAATCACAGAATTTGCTTTATTTGGAGAAAAGCCTAACTCAATGGCATATTGGTATACCATTTTCCGCTCATTATCATCAATGATATTATTTGCAAAAATAATTTGAAACATCTCAAATAATCTTCGAAGTCTTTTATTTAAATCGCTCGTTTTCTGAACAGGGAATTGACTAGGGTTATCCATAATCATATGATATTCATTATTATCAATACCAAGCTTTTTTGCAAATCCTTTTAATAATAATACTTCATCTGCACATATTTCTCCATCAATCTGGGCAATAAATACCAATGCTGAAAAATGAGCAAATTTCTTGCTATGATCCTTTGAGGAAATAAAATTATTTGATGCCATAATTATCTTATTATTAATATGATTATAATATAAAGAAAAAGTAACTAAAAAAAGCTACTCCAAAATGAAGCAGTTTAATTATATTTTAAAAACTTTACTTATAAATTTAACATCAATCATTTTGAATTGAGTCAACATCCTTTTCGTCAGAATGCGTTTCGGCAACAAAAGGCTCTGAAAATTTAAGATCATGAAACCAATAAATAGATGATATTACTTCAAACACCATAGTATTTTTATCTTCCGACACTTTTTTATACTGCCAAATTATGTCTTTCGCTTGAGAAAATGATTCGCCCTTAATTTCATCGTTAAACAATCTATTAATTAAGGTATTACTTGGCATCCCTTTTACTAAAAACCTTAATAACGTGGCCTCGGTAGAGGTTTTAAAAATAGAAAAATCTTCAGGTTTTTTAGAGGAAATTTTCACCTCGAACTTCACGGCCTCTGGGTGCGGAAATTTACCGTTATAAGCTTGGTATAATAGTTGGGTTACGTTAAAAAACTCCTCATGCATAGATAAATCAGCATATTCTTCCCATATTTTTTCTTCAAGCATTTCATGAGATAAATTATCTTTTTGTCCATCGTTAAGGCGGTCTTTAAAAACATAATCTAACATTATTTTAGCAGCTTCATCTGGTTCAAGGTCTGTTAGTGCCATCATACACATATCTTTTAAATCATTTAAATCAATTTCAGAGGTGTCTCCATATTCTAAAACCTCCAAAAGCTCAAGATACTTTTTATCATTCCACGCATTAGGAAGCACTTCAATCGTTGCGAAATTCAAAATTTCGCCATTAAATTGTGTATTCATTTTTATAATTGTTACTAGATTCTTTTATAATTTTGACTGTAATATTTTAAAAAAGTCACTTCTTTTAGGCCAATTTTTAAGTTTGCAATAATAAAAGCTACTAAAAATCACTATACTTGGTTTATTTTAATTGTGATTAGTACACTCATTTATTCCCATACAAAACCAGCAACACCAAGCAGCATTGCTATTAATTTAGTATCTTAAATTTAAATTAAAGCTAGTCTGTACTAGGGGCTTTCCATTTTACACTACCAATAGTTTTACCATTGGCTATTTTAATGGCCTTAGAGCTTCGTTTCTTATCATAAATCATAGCTCCAGTCATAATTAAACTCGTTCCTATAATAACAAATAAGAGAATACCAGGCTCAAAACTTTCAACTTGAGCTTCCAATGGAATAGCGTAGAAAAGCAATACGGTAATTAACCCTCTAGGAGCAATAAAAAGCTGAGGCAAAATATCTTTTCCAATAAAAACTCGCAAAATCACAAACCTAATTGCGTAAATGGAAGCAATAATTAAGCTGCTAATAATGGCCACGTCGACATTAAAAAGTGAAGACACTACGATAGTAATGCCAAAAACAACAAAAAAGAATGTTCTTACTACAAAAGCCGTCTCTGCTGTTATGGTGTGCAATTCATGATAAATATGGTGCGCCTTTTCAAAATGAAGATGCTTTTTTAGTTTTCCTACAAAAAACAATTTCATATTCGCAATTACTAAACCAAATATTAAAATTATTATTAAAGACGATAAATGCATTTGTTTACCAACCGCGTAAAGCAATAGAAGCACCGCAATAAGTAAAAATAATTTTACCTGACTTTTAAGTTTTTGAAAAACCAATATGATGGCGTAACTTGCCACAAGAGAAATTACTACAGTTAAAATTAAGTTTCCCGTAAACCCAATTATTCCGCCATCCTCGGCTGGATTAAGTTTGCCTACAAGAAAGTAAAACATCATAATTCCTAAAATATCGGAAAAGGTACTTTCATAAATATGAAATTCTTTTTTTGCCGCTTTTAAATCCAACACACTTGGAATAATTATTGCGCTTGAAAGAATAGATAGAGGCGTAGCATATAACCAAGCCGAATGCATTGACATTTCTGGAATAAAATTATATAATATTAATGCGGCGGCCCATGCCGAGCCAATTAATCCAATTAATGCTATTAATAAAGATTTAAGTATTGGTATTAGTTTTTCTCGTTTTAACTCTAATTCTAATGCCGCTTCTAAAACAATCATTATTAAACCAACAATACCTAAAATTTCTAAAATGGGTAAAAAATTAATATTTTGTGCATTAAAATAATTTAGCAAATATTGAAGTCCAACGCCAAATACAATGAGCATTAATACTGCTGGCACATTGGTTTTTTTTGATAAAATATTAAATAAAAAAGAAACAATTATAATAATTGAAATTTCAATAATGAGGTTGTATGAAGAAAGAATTTCCATTTTATTTTAAAATGTGTTAGTTAAACTAGTTTTAATATTGTGCCCTTTTAAAAAGTCCACTAAATCTTGAGAGGTTGCGCCAAGCTCTAATGTATACTGCAATTTTTTTTCATGACTATTTTGCCCCTTGCTTACCACAGGGCGATCAATAAAGCTTAGTATTGGATTATCAAATAAAAGATCTAAAATAGTATCTATAGACTCCTCCGTTTGCAAAAAGAGGGTTTGTTGAAAGGTCTTATTCTCTATCGATAAAATTGTAAACCCAGATTTTTCAATTGTTGAATAGTTTAAAAACTGCTCCCCGTTTTCGGTATTTAAAAGAATCCCAAAAGGTAATATTTTTCGAATATCGCCTTTGTTATTGTCTATTTTAAGCACCGTTCCTATTTCAATTAACCTATTTAATTTTAAAAATATTCCTTGTATATAATTTTTGAAATAATTATAACCAAATAGACTAACCATTGCTAAAATAATGGTGTGTGTAATATAGTTTATTGAAATAAAATATAATACTAAAACAACAACCGCAAAGGGCTTATATAACACAATAGCCTTAGTAAGTAAATTGATAATTAGCTTATTATAAACATATCTTTTACTTAAAAACTTAAAAAAATAAAGTAGAAATTTAAGCCCCCAATATATTGCTACTAGTAAAAGGCATAAAAAAAACAGCCCTTCCCAGGTGTATAAAAAATCTATTGTTTCCATTTTAATTTAGTGTTCCTCGGTAGGTTAATAATTGTTTAACATCCTTATTTATTACCATATTTAAGTACAACCAGCCTTCATTATCGCGTAATAATATTTTTGTGTTTATTAGCCTTTTTAAACTGGACTTAAATTGAGTTTCTTGACTTGAACTTAAAAAGTTTTTTAACATATATTCATTAATATATTTATAAAGCATTACATATTTCAATATTATTATTTCTGTGTGATTAAAGAAATCATAAAATTTAAAATCTTTTTCGTCATATATCACATTATTGATATCAATAACTGTTGTTCCATAGGTCCAAGCTTGTAAAACTTCTCCAATATTATAATCCAAATTATGAGCAAGCTTATTAACATTTCGCTCTATTTGTTTCTGGCTAAAAGGCTCATTTGACACGTCGATAATTGTTTTATGCGTCGCTCCATGGCGCAATAAAACAGCCTTATGTATTTCAACGAATAATGCTTTATTAAGATTGATTTTATTACTAAAATATTCCGAAAAACTTAAACGTTTATCTAAATGCTCCTGCATTTGAATTGAAGATGTAACAATAACCAAAACCTGGCTTGAAGTAGCCTCTATAAATGATAACAATGCTCTTACATTTGATAGTAATGAATGATTTTCATCTCTCCAAAGTTCCAAATCATCAATGGCAATTAAAGTCTTATTGCCATGCAAGTTTTTCTTAATGTTTTGCAAAATGGCCTTTAAATCTCTTTCTGAAGTAAACTTTCTGCCAGAATAGGTTAAAGTAGAATCTGGTTTTATATGAAGAGTGTGTTTTGCGAAATATTTTTTAGAAATATATTCAACAAAAGTAGATTTTCCGCTTAGTCGATCACCTGTTAATAAAATGGACTTATTAAATCCGTTTTGCCATTGCTCCATGCAATTTTGTAATGCTAATTCTTGATCCTCGCGAGGAACCAAAAACAAGTCGCCTATAAAACTTTTGTTTAAAAACAAGGAGTCATAATGTGCATTGACTTCCTTAAACATTCTATACGAAATACAATCAATTGTTGCTTCAACCTTATTTTGGTTATTGAATAAATGACTCTTTTTGTATTTTTTATTAACACCGTTAAAACGCGTATTAAATTTGTCTTTTAATTCGCCAAATAAGGTGTTCTGCTCGTTTGCAAATTGTACTAATGAGGACTGAATTGAAACCTCTAAAAATGGGCCGCTTGAAAAAATGGAAGTGAAATTAAACTGACTTTCAAATTTTTGGTTAATTTTTAATGCAATACCCTCTATAATCTTAATATTTGCAGATATAGTCTGGTGGGTATTTTTTAGCATTTTTAATTGCGATAGTAAGGAATCTAAATTTTCATCGCTTTTACTCACCAACAAGCTGCTTTTTAAATTTATTAAACTGTGTTTAAAAAAAGATTTCATATTGGTTTGGTAATCCCACAGCTCGAATAAAAGCGGAAGTATCTCAAAATCAAACCATTTTTTAACTGTTTTATTAAAATCAATCGTTCTATTAAATAGTAATCCGCCGTTAGTCTCAATAGGAATAGAATTTTCTCCTAAAGTTTGAATTTTAAACTCAATAGCTTGCGTGTAAACTTCATTTAATTCTTTATCGGTTACAATAAGGCTTTCAGCATCATCTATAAAAGCTATTAAATTTGCTATATCGGCATTCTTTTCATTTGCTTCAACTAATTTAATGGTTTTACCAATTTGCGATTTTAAACCTTCAGAAGTTGAAGTTATTTTCTCAATAAAATTATAATGATGGGATTTAATTCCATTAAACGTTTCGACTATTTTACCTAAGGGATAATAGGAATCAAAAACACCTTTTATCTGTTTGGTAATAGCCCCTAATTGATTTTTATAAATGCTCCACGGATTTTTTAAATGCTTAATAGAATTAAGACTTTTTAAACTATTGTTAGTGGATTTATAGATTGATTCATGCTCAGAATTAATGGTTTTTAAAAAACTTTCGGTTACCTCAAGAAGTAAAGTTTGTGATTTTAAAAAATGATTATGCACTGCCTCTGCATTTAACGCCATATCCAAATGCTTATGTTTTGCAATTTCTAAATGCAATAAAACATCCCTATTAAGAATTGCAAAATCTTTAAAAGTTTCAGCAAAACTATAATGCAGCAAGAAAACTTCGTTATTATTAATATCCAGCTGTAGTAACTCATCATGAGCCTGGCTGGCTAATTTAATGTAGGAATTACATGTTAAAATAAAATCGCGTTGAATACATTTTAATAAGGTGCTATTTGAGGTGGTTTTCTTGAGAACGGTAAAATAGTCAATCATCTTGTCTTCAAATGCCTTTGAAGGTAATGGTGTTTTTACTTCTGAAGAATCATTTATTACCATATTGCTTATAGTTTGTTTCACATACAAAAGGAAATGTAAATTTTAAAGATAATATTTAAAATCACTATTTTGTTTTATATTTTTTAATATAATTAAAAAGAGGCGATTATTCTCAGAATTAGAGAAATTTGCTATTAATCAAACTTTGAATAACCGCTCTAAACACCTTGAAAATTTGCTTTAACAACTTACTTTTGCTTTCAGTTTTAGTTTTTACAAATATTCATTGTAGCATTATTACCCTTTTTTTGTTACTCTTCTATCAACAAATTCTTTAATAGGTATTACAATAATGTCTTCTTTTACTTGTACATTCATGCAAATATTATCAATAGATACTATTTTGCCTGTAATATCATCAATTGAAATTATTTGACCAACTTCAAAATTCTTTTTTGAATAAAATGAAAACAATAAGCTTTTAATTATTTCTCTAGAACCAAACCCAAAACCTAGTGCCACAGTCAATAAAACGGCTCCTAAAATAATAGTTAGGTTGTTAGTAATTATATCTGTATCAATTCCTGCTTGGTTTAAAGCGGTAATAGTAATTGTTATAATTATAACGTAGAAAACTAAACTGCTTATTGCTCTATCACCAGCTAAATCAAAAGATTCAAACAATCCTTGAATTGCCTTTTTAATAAAGTTTGCAATGTATAGGCCAACCATAAATAATGCAATAGCGCTAAATAATCTTGGTAAATAGCGTAAGAGATTACCAATTTCAACGGAAACTATTTCCCAGCTCATTATATCCGAAGCTATAATTAAAAAAACTAAAAACATTATCCATTTTACAAAGCCTACTATTACACCTGTAACGTTAAATTTTAAATCGGTCTTTCCAAATAGGTTTTTTTCGTTAATAATATCGGTAAGTTTATCAACCTTTGCGAATTTTAGCACGCGTTTTAAAACATAGGCAATAACCTTAGTAATTAACCACCCAATAATTAAAACTAAAATGGCAAAAATTATTTTTGGTGCTACCTCTGCAATATTAATTGCCATTTGGTTAAGAGATTCGATTGTTAAATCTTTAATGTTTGTAATTGTATCCATTACTTTCAGTATTTAGTTATTATTATTTCTTCTTTTTTTCGAAAAATGCTCTAGCGGCGTTAGAATAGTTGTTTGAAAACAAATCTGTAATTTCCTTAAACAACTTCATTCTTGCAACATCTACCATCACTTTGGTTTTTAGCTCATGTGGTACTTCCTGCGGCGGAAGTGCTATTTTTTTAAATGGGTTTTCCATACATTTTCATATTAAATCATTATAGACTTCTATTATTCTAGACTTTGCTCTTTTAAGCCTCATTTTAACTGCGCTTTCGCTAATATTTAAAATTTCCTTAATGCTCTTTAAAGGAAAGTCATCTTGATATTTTAAAAGCAATATCATTTTGTCTTCAGGCGCAATAATCTCTAAGGCTTTTTTTAAGGTATCTTCTTTCAATTGAAATAAGGAATAGTCTTCCACTTCAATATTTATATGATCATAATCCTCAGGTTCAAGGTCATCACTATGTACTTTTTGTAACACATTCTTATTTACATAGTCCACACACAAATTATATGTAAAAGCATAAAGCCAAGTTGAAAATTTTGATTTTCCACTAAAAGAGGATAGTTTTTGATACAGTTTTATAAAGACATCCTGAGCCAAATCTTGAGCTTCTACCTTTGTTTTAGTAAAGCCATAACATTTGTTATAGACTAGATGTGCAAATCTTTCATATAATATTCCAAACAGAATATCATTATTTGTTTTTACAATTTGTTCAACAAGTTCCTCATCGGTCAGATTTTGGAATGTACTGTCGTTTTTCAAAATTTTTTAGTTAGTTATATAATTGTGACTGGATTATTTGAAAAAAGTCACTTTACAAGATAATCAATCTCTTTTTTGTATACATTTATATATTATTTTTAAAAAAAAAGCGACTTTATTAAAGTAGAACCATTATAAGTTATTTAAAAACTAACTAAACATAAAAATGAGTAAAACATTATCTACTACTAAAGCAAATTTTGGAACACTTCCTGTTTTTCTAACGGCTATATCTACTATTCTTGGTGCCGTAATGTTCTTACGATTTGGTTTTGCAGTTGGATCTGTAGGGTTTACAGGAACTTTACTAATTATTTTTATTGGTCATTTGGTTACCATACCTACCGCAATGGCTTTAGCCGAAATTGCAACAAACCAAAAAGTTGAAGGTGGTGGCGAATATTTTATTATTTCACGCTCTTTTGGAGTAAATATTGGGGCAGCAATTGGAATTGCTCTTTACTTGTCGCAAGCAATTAGCGTAGCCTTTTATGTCATAGCCTTTGGAGAAGCATTTGATGCTATAAAACCCTGGGTATTAAGTGAATTTGGTTACGAACTTTATGATAATCGATTATTCACTATTCCAGCATTACTGCTTTTAATTTGGCTTATGGTTACAAAAGGTGCCGATTTAGGAATGAAAGCCTTATATGTTGTTGTTGCTATATTGGCAGTTTCGTTGGTGCTTTTCTTTATGGGTTCTACACCTTATGCTGAAGTTTTTGATAGTACCCAATTGTTTAAAAATATGGATTCTGAAAAAGGATTCTTTTATGTGTTTGCAATTATATTTCCGGCTTTTACAGGAATGACGGCAGGTGTTGGATTATCGGGAGATTTAGCAGATCCAAAAAAGTCAATTCCTCTAGGAACACTTTCAGCAACCATTATAGGGATGGTAATTTACATCTTTATAGCTTATAAATTAGCGTCATCTGCAAGCCCAACAGATTTAATGAACGACCAACTTATAATGGGTAAAATCGCACTTTGGGGACCAATAATTCCTATCGGATTAGCAGCTGCAACTATTTCGTCTGCATTAGGATCTTTCATGGTTGCACCAAGAACTTTGCAGGCCATTGGCGGTGATAAAGTTTTCCCTAATAGATTTGTTAATTTTTGGGTGTCAAAAGGCACAAAAAATAAAAATGAGCCTAGAAATGCAACCATGCTAACAAGTGTAATTGCCTTAATTTTTGTTTTAATGGGAGATGTAAATGCCGTTGCAGAAATTATATCAATGTTCTTTATGGTTACGTATGGTTCGCTATGCTTAATTTCTTTTATGCAACATTTTGCTGCAGACCCATCCTATCGTCCTTCATTTAAATCAAAATGGTATTTATCCTTACTAGGAGCCATTATGTGTATTTATTTAATGTTTAAAATCAATACACCCTACGCTATGTCTGCCATAGCACTCATGGTTGTTTTATATTTTTTCATTTCTATTAAAAGTGATACTAAAAAAGGAATGGCTAATATTTTTCAAGGGGTTATTCATCAGTTTAGTAGAACGATACAAGTATTTCTTCAAAAAGCTAAAAAAGATAAAACCGAGGAAGATTGGAGACCTGCGATTCTGTGTCTGTCAAAAGATAGTTTTGAGCGTTATAGCGCCTTAGAGATGATGAAATGGATTTCTCATCGTTATGGTTTTGGAACTTATATTCATTTTGAAAAAGATTATTTCTCAAAAGAATCTAAAAAAGTAGCAGCAGAAAAACTCGAAAAATTAATAAAAATATCTAGTTCAAGTAAATCAAATGTGTTTTTAGAAACACTCATTTCGCCTTCAAACACATCAGCTATTGTGCAGGCTATTCAACAACCTGGTATTTCAGGTCAGCCAAATAATATGATGCTTTTTGAATATAAAAAAGGACATACAGAATGGTTATCAGATATTATTGATAATTATAGTGTTTTAAAAACAGCCCAATACGACTTGTGTATTTTAGCAACCTCAGATAAAGGTTTTGGTTATAAAAAAGACATCCATGTATGGATAAATAAAGATGACTACGAGAATGCCAATTTAATGATTTTATTATCCTATATTATTTTAGGTCATAATGATTGGAAAAGTGGTCAAATCAAAATTTTTGCTACATTTCCTAAAGAAATTTTAAAGCAAGAAGAAGACAATTTAATTCAATTAACTTCAAGTGGTCGTTTACCAATTTCAGCAAATAACATACATGTTTTACCTTTAAATGAAGGTGTAAATAGAATGGATTTAATAAACGATTATTCAACAGATGCTGATTTAACCGTTATAGGATTTCATGAAGGCATGTTAAAATCTGACAAAAATATTGACCTATTTGAAGGTTATGATAAAGTTGGAAACGTATTGTTTGTAAACACCCTAACTTCAAAATTTATTAAATAGTTTATATAAAAAAAGTCCACCTTAAAAGGTAGACTTTTTTTACTTTATTTTAAGGATTCATTATTTCGCTTCTGCGTAACGTCTTTCAACTTCATTCCAGTTAATTACATTAAAAAATGCATTAATATAATCTGGACGACGGTTTTGATAATTTAAGTAATAAGCATGTTCCCAAACATCAAGTCCTAAAATTGGAGTACCACCACATGAAACTCCTGGCATTAATGGATTATCTTGGTTTGGAGTTGAACAAACTTCAACCTTACCTCCTTTATGAACACATAACCATGCCCAACCAGATCCAAATCTGGTAGCAGCTGCTTTTGAAAAAGTATCTTTAAAAGCATCAATGGTGCCGTAAGCTGCTACAATAGCATCCTTCAATTCACCTGATAATCTTCCTTTTCCTTCAGGATTCATTATTTCCCAGAATAATGAGTGGTTATAAAATCCACCTCCGTTATTTCTAACAGCACCATTATTCATGTCTAATTTACCAAGAATGTTTTCAATAGATTTTCCTTCTAAATCAGTTCCTGCAATAGCATTATTTAAATTGTTTGTATATCCTTGATGATGTTTTGTATGGTGTATCTCCATAGTTCTTGCATCTATATTAGGTTCTAAGGCGTCATAAGCATATCCTAATTTCGGTAATTCGAAAGCCATAATTTTAGTGTTTTAAGTATTAATATTTAATTTCCTTCAAATTTACACATAAAACAGGTCATTTAAAAATAATAAATTGTTATGGACTCATCGATAGTTTTTATCTTGTAAGCAAATCATTCTTCATGCAACAAACGCACCCTTTTACTATTTATAATGCTTCTGCCGGGAGCGGAAAAACGTATACCCTTGTAAAAGAATATTTGAAAATTTTATTTCAATCCAATAACCCAGAGCCATTTAAACGCATTCTTGCTTTAACCTTCACAAATAAGGCTGTTGCTGAAATGAAAGCCCGAATTATTGAAACCCTTAAAGCATTTTCAAACAATGCCATTTTGAAAAAGGATGATGCCATGTTTACAAGTATTTGCATAGAATTACAGATAGATCCTAATACCCTACATCAAAAATCAAAACATTTACTAAATACGATTCTGCATAATTACGCAGCTTTTGATATTTCGACTATTGATGGTTTTACTCATAAGTTAATACGAACTTTTGCTTATGATTTAAGACTGCCCTTAAATTTTGAAGTTGAATTAGACCAAGAATCACTTTTAAATGAGGCTGTAGATAGTTTAATTGCTAAAGCAGGAAATAATGATGAACTCACAAAGGTTTTAGTAGATTTTGCTATTGAAAAAGCTGACGATGATAAAAGTTGGGATGTCGCTTTTGATTTTAATAAAATTGCTAAACTTTTAGTTAATGAAAACGACCTACCTTATATAAATTCTTTAAAGGATAAAACTTTATCTGATTTTAAAGTGCTTAAAACGCAGTTGAAAAAAGAAGTTTCTGAATTAGAAAAAAACATAGTTAAAAACGCTAAAACGGTTTTAAATTTAATTGAAGAAGCTGGTTTACAACCAACAGATTTTTCAAGAGGAACATTGCCTAACCACTTTATAAAAGCTTCCAATCTAGATTTAAACACACTTTACGATAACAAACTTGAAGAAAATATTTCTGAAAAAAAGGGTATCTATACGCAAAAACTAAACCCAGAGTTAGCGAGCATCATTGATAGTTTATTACCAGAAATTGAAATTCTATATAAAACTATAAAAACTCAAGTTTTCCATTTAAAATTTATAAAAGCCTTCTATAAAAACATCACACCACTATCTGTTTTAAAAGTTATAAATAATGAGTTGCAAATATTAAAGGAAGACCAAAATAAAATGCTTATTTCAGAATTCAATGCTATCATCAGCAACGAAATTGCAGCCCAGCCAACCCCTTTTATCTATGAACGATTGGGCGAAAAATTTAAACATTTTTTTATTGATGAGTTTCAAGATACATCAGTCATGCAATGGGAAAATTTAAAACCATTAATTGACAACTCACTATCAGGAATCAACGGAAGTACCATGTTGGTAGGCGATGCAAAACAGGCTATTTACAGATGGCGAGGCGGCAAGGCAGAACAGTTTATGGATTTGTTTAATGAAAAAGATTTGCCGTTTCAAATAGGGCAAGTTGTAAAAAACTTGGAAGAAAATTATAGGAGCTATAAAGCTATTGTTAATTTTAATAATGAGCTGTTCAAATTTTTGGCAAATCAGTTTTTTATTCACCCAGATCATCAAGGCCTATACCAGAATTCTCATCAAAATATAACCGAAGAAAACGAGGGCTTTGTGAAGCTCACTTTCTTAGATATTGCTAAGGAAGATGACAAAAACGAACTATTTCCTGAAGCCGTTTTAAACACTATAAACGCCTGTTTAAAAAACGGTTTTAAACTTGAAGATATTTGTGTTTTAGTAAGAAAAAAAAAGGAGGGTGTCGCTATTGCTGATTTTTTGAGTCAACATAAAATACCTATAATTTCTTCTGAAACATTATTGGTTAATAATTCACCAGAAGTTGTTTTTATAAATGATTTGTTATGGCTACTTATTCAGCCTGAAAATAATGAGGTAAAAATTAAGGTTCTCAATTTTTTAGCGACACTTTTTAATATTGAAGATAAGCATGCTTTCTTCTCAAAACACATCCAACTTTCAGCTGAAAAATTATTAAAAAGTTTAGACGTTTTTAATATATTCATTGATAGCAGAACCTTATTAAACCTTCCACTTTATGATTTAACCGAAACCATTGTTCGGAATTTCAAATTGGTAAATAAATCAAATGCCTACATTCAATTTTATTTAGATATTGTTTTAGATTTTTCGCAAAAAAAAGGAACCAATATTTCTGGTTTTTTAGACTATTTTGACAAGAAAAAAGATAAATTAAGCATCATTTCTCCTCAGGGACAAA
>NZ_JBATHX010000196.1:0-14329 GCF_049667265.1 Algibacter sp.
GCTTCAGGATTAAAATTTCTAACGGTTATATCTGTGAATATTTTTAGGTTAGTTGCTGGATTAACTAAATAACCAGCTTGTAAATTACCATGGAATATTTTTGATTTGATTCCTTGCCCTACTTCAACACCAGTATTAAAAGGGCGATCGTTATAATCTCTATAAATGTCGCCACCGTAACTAAAATTGTCGGTTCCGTTGTTATAATCCAGCCCGCGCGTTCCAAAAATAAACTTAGCATCGCCATACCAGCGTTTGTAACGGTAACGCCCAATTATAATAGCCTCGCTAAAGTTTGCACCCCATAAATGCGCCATCGATTGGTTGTTATGTCCATAGTTAAGCACAATGGTATTATGCGAATACGTGTATGGCCGCACACGGTTATATTCAAATTGTAATAGTAAATTATCAACTTTAAAGGCATTATAATATTTAACCCCAAGTTGGTAACCGTATTTGTTTTTCCAACTTTTCTCCCCGCCTTTTATATCGCCAAGAGAAAATTCATCTAAAATAAATTGGCCATAAAAATTTACATTATCATTCCATTTATATTTTGCCGTAGCTCCCAAAATAGCATTTCCAGCGCCTTGTCCAGTTTCAAACTCAATGGCTCTGTAAAAAATAATAGGGTTTAAATAATTCACATCAAATCCGCGGTCGTTAGAGTTGGTCCATAAAACCGATTCAAACAAACCAATATTTAATTTTTTTGACACATTCCAACTTAAATAATGGTTGGCAACATATTTGGTTTTAAAGGCTTTGTCTACTTCAACCTCGTCTCTAACATCTTTTAACCACATCCACGTATTGGTGTATTTTATTTTCCAGAATTTGGTGTTTAATTTTAAAAATGGGTGCGGACTTGCAGCATCGCCTAATAACAAGGATCTATAACCATCGCCAATAAAGTTTTTTCCATGCCCAAATTGAACATTTATAAATTTAGCTGGCGCATAAGATAAATAAGCTTCAGCTACTGGATAATCATAGGAATCTGTTTTAAAACGTTTCGCGATACCACGCCCAGGAATAATTGCTGGATCTGGACCAAAAGCCTTTAAAGTCTCAGCATATTGATTTACATATTCTGCAAACCGTCCTTGACTTTCAAAAACCGAAGCGAAAAAATTCAATTTTTCACCCAATCCACCTTGCACCAAAAACCCTCTGGTATTATTATATGTTTTATTATTTTCAAGGTTTGATTCTATTCCAAACTCTAAATCTAAAATAGGATCGACAGTAAACCAATAGTCTTTACCTTGTAATTGCACTAAATGCTCATTCCACAATTTTTTACCTGCCCAGGTTTCGGTGTCTCTTTTTAATTGTTTTTGCTCTGCTTCGAAATCATAATATTTCGAAACTTCTTCATACACAAATGGTTTTGATGCTGTATGGCTATTTGTGCCAATAAGATTCATTTGCCTATCAAATCGCGCATAATCACTATGTGTAAATTGAATATTCAATTGGCTATTAAAAGCCTTATTTTCAAAAGCTCTTAAATCAGCATCTACTTTATCGAACTCATTTTTTGCAGCTATTTCTAATTTTGATAATTCTTTTTCTTTAGCTAAATCTTGTGTTACCACAGTTTGATTTACCAAAGGTATTTTAATAGGAATGGCATATTGCTTAAATGTATTTCTGCCATTATAAGTTGCAGGCTTTATTTTCGGAAACTCAGTAAATACGCGCTTTGCTTCTTCTTTAAGCTCATTATGTAAAGCATCTATATAAATTACTCGAAATTGCCCTGTAGTATCAACTTCAAAAAGTACTACAACTTCGCCTTTATAACTTTCTTTAGTAATGCTCTCGGGTACTTTGAAATTTTCAAAAATGTTAGCATATACATTTTTATCAAAACACCCCTGTAAAGAATCGATAGCTACATTTTCACAATTAGGAAAAACAGGTGGTTTCTCACGCAAAAAGGTATTTTGAGCATAGAAATTATATTGAACTAAAAGCAGGAGTAGTACAATGAATTGCTTCATGATTTATTATTAAAAGTTATGTTATTCTAATGAGATTTGAAAGATACTATATTTTTAGTTTCTAGTCCTATTTAAACAATGATAAGTAGCCCTTTAATCTATAGCTATTAATGATAATCTGAAATACTGCAACAAGTTCAGCACATGTAAATTCAGGTCGTAAAAAACCGCTATCACTTTAATGATAACGGTTTTTAAAGCATGAAATTATAATGTGTTTTTTAATTACTGAACTAGAAAAACTATTGGTAAGGTATAAATGACACCAACATTGGTATCTCTCTGTTTGCCTGGAGTCATTTCTGGAATAAAATTAATAACCCGAACTGCTTCTTGTTCTAATTTTGGGTGAGGCGCGCGCGTTTTGATATCTGTTATATGTCCAGTTTTATCAATGGTGAACTGTACATCAATTTTCTGTCTTCCTGTAAAACCATAGTTTGCAGCAATATCACTACCTTCAAATTTCCTTTGAATAAGTTTAGTGATTTTTTCAGACATACATTTTTTTCTAGCATCGTTATTCTTGGCACTTTCACAGCCTGGGTAAATGGGTGCATTTTGAATAGAAACAAATGGTACATTATCGGGCTCTTTAGGTTCCTTTTTTAATGTTTTAAAAATTGCGGGATCTAAAGTTGGTGCGCTAACTTTCGGTTCAACAAATTCCTTTTTAAAAAACTCGTCTGGTGTCTCATCGATAACTTCAACAAACTTAACAGGATGCTTAATTTGCTTTCTCTCAACTGGCTCATCAGTTGGTTGAACCTCGTCAATAATAACTGGAATGTACTCAAAGTCAGGTTCAACTAATCGACTTGCAATAGTTGGGTCTTTTGGAATAGTTGTTTCAAACCTCATTTCAAGCAAGCCAAAGGCTGCCAGTAAACATACAATTAACCCAATTTGAAAATAAAGGGTTGAGTTTTTTTGTAAATTTGCATCATGCTTTTGCGATTTTTTCACGATTTGCTCATTTTGCCGAATGAGTTCGTGAGAATTCTTTTGATTTCTCATAATAATTATAGTTTAAAATGTTAATGTTATGATAAATTCACAATAAGCATACCAAAAAGAAATCCCGTTACTTAATTGTAACGGGATTTTATATATACCTTAAATGAAACTATAAAACAATAGTTTCGAGCTTGCTGAATAAAAGATAAAAAAAACCTCGAAGCGAACTTCGAGGTTTTAATATTTATATGAGTAACTATATAATCTTAATCTTGAACTTGGAAAATAATTGGTAACGAATATGGAACGTTTACTGGCTTACCACGTTGTTTTCCTGGTTTCATTTTAGGCAATAATCCAATAACTCTTACTGCTTCTTTTTCTAATCCTGGGTGTGGTGCTCTTGCACGAATACCAACAACACTACCAGTTTTATCTATCTTAAAGATAACATTAATACGTTGTCTTCCCGATAAACCTAAATCACTAGCCAACTCTGTATTAAATTTTTTATTTACAAATTGTGAAATCTTTTCAGACATACAATCTCTTTTTGCTGTGTTGTTTCCTGATTCACATCCAGGAAAAATTGGCACATTTTCAATTACTGAGAATGGTACATCAATATCTTCTTCAACCTCTTCTACCTCTACTTCTTCAACCTCAACAATTTCTGTTTCTTGATCAACCTCAGTAGATTCGATAACCGTTTCTTCAATTTCAACCTCATCCTCAACAATCTCAATTACTTCTGGTGCCGCAGGAGGTGGTGGCGGTGGTGGAGGTGTTTGAAGTTGTTCTGTAATTGGAACTTCCTCATCCTCTATCTCATCCATATTTAATTGCCCTATATCAATAGCGGCTTTATCATAAGTTTTGTAATTGATTGCGTAATTTGTTAAAAACAACATTGCCGCTAATCCAATGGCGAAGTAAAGTGAACTATTACGTCCAACATTTGCTTGGGGATTTTTTTTAAGTTCCATAGTTTAAATCGTTTATCAAGAATGCTAAAATAACTATTTATTTTTCAAAAAAGCAAGTGTTTAAGAGTTTTTAACTTGCAAACTTTTTTTTAGCCAAAGTAAAATTGATGCAATTAAAGCTCCTAAAGTATTGGCTAAAGCATCATAAACATCCAACTCTCTTGAGGCTGTCATAGTATCCTGTAAAATTTCAATAATTATGCCAAAACTTACCGCTAAGATAAAAGCATAGATTATAGCCTTCCTTTTTTTGAAATTAAATGTGAAATAAAAAGCAAAATACCATAAAACTGCGAAAATCGAATAAGCTAAAAAATGAAATATTTTATCAGCATTAGAAATATTAACTTTAGGAATATCTCTTAAAGTCATTAAACTTGCAGTTCCTAATGCAATCGCATACCCTAGAGCAATTAAAAACGCACCTTTTTTAAGCACCAATAAGTGTTTTGTACTCTTCAGCAGATAACAATCCATCTACTTGAGATAAGTCAGAACACTTCAATTTTATCATCCAACCGCCTTCATATGGATCAGAATTAACAACTTCAGGTTCATCTTCTAAACCCTCGTTAAATTCGATAATTTCACCTGAAAGTGGTAAAAACAAATCCGATACTGTTTTAACTGCTTCAACGGTCCCAAAAACTTCATCAGCCTCCAAAGTTTCGTCTACAGTTTCAACTTCAACATAAACAATATCGCCTAATTCGCTTTGCGCAAAATCAGTAATTCCAATGGTTGCAATTTCGCCATCCATTTTAACCCACTCGTGGTCTTTAGTATATTTTAATTCTGAAGGAATGTTCATTTTAAAAATTTTAAATATAATTATTCAACAAATGTATTTATTCACAATCACTTTTCAAACTTCAAAGTAGTAAATAACACAATTACAATTTAATTTGGGCGTTACCACAAGGGTCGGGCTATCCGTTACAAGTCCTTGCACCTCCTGCGTCGGGCTGTGGGCTTTCCGCTACTATCCCTAACGCGGGCAAACAAACTAAATACAGTAATTAATACTTAAATTAAGACAAATTAATTACCAAAATTATATCTCACAGTAAACCCTGACCGAATGGTTGTTTGTGGAAAGGCTGTAGAAATAGCGTAGTCTGAAAAAGTGTAATCAAAATAGAAAATACCTGTTAAGTTTTTACTAAAGGCATAATCAGCTGAATATTTTAATCCCCAAATAGTTTGTCCGGCTGTAATTTGATTGTTTTCTAAATCTAAATACCTGATGATTGTTTTGTTATCTCTAACCGAGATATCTGCTTTCATATTTAAATCGCTAACAATACGCTTTTTTGGTCCAGCTAGTTTTGATCGAATTCGTAAATCTTTGATTCTATAACCTAATCCAATAATATATTCATTTCCTTGAACTTCGGTTAACAAGTTGTTATCAAAACTTAATGATAACATTCTGTCTTTTTTGATTTCAGCAAGAATTCTAACTGAGTTTTTCATTTCTAAATCAATTCTAACCAAAGGACTAAACAATTCAGTTAAATTGATATTACTAAATAGCCTTTCATTTTTAAAGTTTCCTGATTGATCTAACGCTTCTGCTGGCTGATCTACATATTGGGTTCCAGCTATTGGCGCTTCATTATCATCTGGATTTAAATTCAAATTCAAATTGGTATTAAACTGGTTTATGGTATAAGCTGATCGATAACCATGGGTTAAAGAAAAACGTTTGAAACGTTTTTTAAACCATTCAAATTTCATAAAACCAGTATACTTTAAATCCCAGTTTGGAATTGGAATATCTCTAAAAGCAGTTGTTTTAACTTTTGTAGCATCCTGACCTGAATAAGCAGCTAAAAAGGCTGGTAGTAACACTTTCTGACTCTTTTTTCCAAATCCTAAAGGAAACCCGTCATCAGGATTTCTGGCATAAGTATCTGTACCATAAAACGCTTCAGCAAGGCGTTCTGCAATCTTTAATCGATTATCACTAAACTGATTAAAAGTTTCTGAACTTACTTCATCACTTTGGTTAAATGCTGTTTTAATTAACACCGTTGAAATATTAAAATTACCAAACGTGTTCGGTGTTAAAGCATTGTAAACCCCGCTTTCAACTCTATAATTCTCTGTGAAATTTTGATAATATGCTCTATTTCCAACAATATCAATTTTTAAATCTCTAACTGGTTGCAAGCTTGCAGAAACATCTAATTGCTTGGTGTTTGTAGAGGTATACTGTTGGTTAAACTCATCGAAAGTTGTTAGCCACCCACGTCTAGCTGCTAAATATCTAACATCACTTTGGCTACCAAAAGTAAACCCAACTGTTGGTTTTAATGTACCAACAAAACCTGGTGTGTTTAAATAGCCTGGTAAAAACATTCCGTTATTTTCAGAATAGTTTACTTGAATTCGTTTTATGCTTGTTAAAATATCAACTCCAGCATTTAATATCTTGGTAACCCCTTGGTTTTTTGATCTTGATGTTTTAGGTTCTGACTCTTCTTGATTTCCGCCAGGAGGTGCACCACCAGGAGTTGCATTTGTTCTAGTTCTTACTCGTCTTATTGGTTTTTTAACCAAGCCTATATACTTGTAAAAACTGCTCATATCCAAGGAAGTGTTAATATTATGAACATTGGAATTTTGGACTGTATTTCCTAAATCGTATGTATTCCCATCAACCTCTAAATTGCCATATAAATCTGAACCTTTTTGCCATTGAAAACTACCTGTATATTGATACGTTGCATCAATAAAACTAAACATTGGTATTTTATTAAGTGGTAATTGGTAAGTAACCCCGAGGTTCTGAGTTTGTCTGTTAGGGTCGCCAACATCCAATAAACCGTCCCAAACATCTAAATTTTCATCTTGCTCTCCAGCAATTAAATCATTATCCTTAAAATAATTACGAACAATATTATTATTAGCCGCTGTAAAGTTGAATTGTAACGAATTGGTTAAATTATAATTTATAGCATATTGAAAATCGAAGGTGTAATTTCTTCTAAATAATTCTTCAATACCAATATTAGAACCCGTTAAATCAACCTCTCTAAATTTTTGCCTATTAAATTGCCTGTTTATATCTGTATTAATAGTGAAACTTGACGGCAATAAATTAAAATTAAAATCTTTTAAAATTTTCCAGTATTTACCGTTAAAAAGAGAATCGTTATTCTTGAATGGTTCAATAGTTATTGGATTGAAATTATGTGCGTAATTTGCACCTATTCGCAAGGTTTTATTAACAGCGTTTTCAATTTCAAAGTCTCTATGCTCAACTTTGTTATATGAGTAATTTAAAGTCACATTTTCAACATCATAAAACCGTGGTTTTTTATCTGTAGTTCTTGATTTTCTAACACCTATAAAATTGATACTTTGACGTTTTGTATAATCTTCAGATTGTTCCTTAATATTATCTCTTTCTGTATTACTATCTGCAGCGTCAAGTCTAGAATCTAACGTTAAATCTTCATAAAATTGATCGTACTTTGGTGTGATTAGCTCTTCACTTATTCCGTAATTAAATGGCACTTGAATACCCCATTTTTTTGGAAGTAATTGACCAACATTAATATTGGTTACCAAATCATATTGCTTAACATCTTCTAAACTACGTTGGCTAGGACCTTGCTCCAATGACCCAAACCCAGAAGTGCTTTGTCTGCCTGTTGCGCTAATGTTTGCAAAATCTGCAATATTGGTATCCATACTTACTACGGCAGCCCAACCACCTTCGTTATCTAAGTCCGATAAACGCAATTCGTTAAACCAAACTTCAGCACAAATATCGTTGCTTGGTGTGGCATTTTTAACACCAACCATAAGGGTTCTTATATCTCCAAAATTAGGGTTTCCTTTTATGGCAACACGATGTTGACCAGGAACATAACCATTATAAGTGCCACCTTCAAGAACTCTAACAAGATCATCCCCAACAACATCATAAAATCGAGCTTCATCTGTTAGAGGCGCATCATCTGAAAAAGATTCAGCTTTAATTTTTCCTAAAATTTCTATCGGTAAATTAATTTCGTTGGCAGTTGGCCACAAACCATCTCTAGTTATTGAGGTTGAAACTTCTAATGGGATTTCAATTTGATAGTAATTTTCAGTTAAATCATTACCCATTCTAATAAACCCAACCAATTCATTATCATCCAAGGTTCCTGTTCCAGATTCGCCATCTTCAGCATGCATAAACATTCGCATACGTTTGTACTGGCGCATATCAAGATTGATATTTTTATAAACTGCTTTGGAATCTTCAGCTTCTAAATTACAAACCTTCACCACCAAAGATTGTTCGTTTTGACGCACAACCGTATTATTATTAAACAACTGTTCTGGCTCAATACCTGGAGGGCTGTCATAACTTCCTTCATTTTCAAGGGTTCCAATAACGCTAACTGAAAAATCGGTTTGATCATCTTCCGGCGTAGGGTCGTCTTTATCTAAAGCTTGTGTATAACGTCTCCAATCACTTCTAACTAAATCTAAAGTTCCAAAACGGAACACGGTAGCTTCTTGAAATTCTTTAAGATAAATTCTTGTAAACCTTACTGAACGCAAATCGCTAATACCATTAACAGCCTTAACATGGCTTCCTTCTACCGGAACTCTAAATTGATACCATCTTACATTACGTGAATCGCCATTTGGAAATGTACGCGGTCTGTCTTTAAAATCTCTTAAAAATTCCTTTAACGGGTTTGAATCTGGAATATTATCAAAATCGGCTTGCGATTGTGGTAAATTAGCCCTTGTAAGGTCTAATTCATATTCGTAATAACTATCAATCGTGTTCATGGTATTATCACGATTTATATCCTCTACATCGGGTTGTGTATTGGCAGCTCTGTCTGTATTTGAAAATGTATCAGGCGTATTACCTTGAACCCCATTATATTTTTTATAGCGATTAAAAATATCACCATCTGTATTTAAGAAGTAGGTGTAGTTATCATTTGCTGGATCTGCTTTTCCGCTAAAGGGAGCAAATCTTGAATCATCACTTGGGGCTTCTTCTGAATCATCATAACCATCATATCCAACATCTTGATTAATTCGTTCTTCTCCAGTACTATCAAATGTATAAATTAAAGATTGATTTTGTGGCACTACAGTACCCCAGTCTGTTGGGTTAAATAAACTAACATCGCCATTTTTAGGCAACCCATTTTCATACAGTTTTTTTCCATCTTTAATAATATCTTCAGAAATATTTCCTAGGTTAAAAACTAGTTTCCCCCCTGGATTTGAAGGATTATCTTGAAAAGGATCTTGTAACCAAAAATCAATATATTCAACATTTTGTTGTTCAAAATCTGTTGATGTTATTTGCCTTGTTATACCTGCCCATGAATTTTGAGGACTAGTAAGTGCATCATTAGGAATATCAATGCCTGTTTTCTGATAATTATAAGGACCACGTTCTTCAGGATAATAGGCTAAATCTAAAGTGAAAATTACAGAGTTTTGCCCTTGTACTAAATCTCTATCTGGGAATAACTCATTTATAAATACTCGACTGGTGTACAGGTTAGAAACATCATCATCTGATATTTCATCCGGACGCTGACTGCTATAAAAAATAGGATCGATAGTATACCAGTTTAAAAGTGCTCTATCATAACCGTTTTGAACACCCGCTTGGTCTTTATCATCTTCACCAGAATAGCTTATTCCTGTTTCCAAAGGTCTACTTGACAAAAACCACGATTGTTGTGATTTTAAATCGATGCTGTTTTGAGAGCCTTCAAAATCGTCTATATATGAAGTTGCCTCACCATTTAAATCGGTGCCTTTTGGTGCTCCAGGTGCTAAGTATGCAAACTCACCACGAAGCGATAAGTTAGATTCAACATCGGTATCAATATTTGGTAATTTGTTAGCCAATCTCGTTAAGAAAGGTACTTTGGTAGAATAATTTCCATTAAATCCAAAAATGGTATTATTAATAGATTCTGAACCATAGTTTGCTTTTTGAGTAATTGGTCGCTCATTAAGGTTTAACAAAGTACCACCTAAAACAAAATTTTCATTGAATTTATGCTCCACATTCAATCCTGTAAAACGTCTTGTTTGCTGACCAAAAACGGCGTTATTTTCTGTAGAAACTTGAATTGGAGTATTTGAAGCTTTTAAGGATTCATCTAAAATTTGAACGCGACCTAATTGGTAATTCACCGTGTAATCAATACCTTCGACTAACACCCTACCACCAGCAGTTACACGAACCGAACCACGTGGTACATTAAATGCTCCAATAGGAATTCCATCGCCACCACCTGAAGATTTATAACGTCCTTTTAATTTGAATTTATTTTTTTCAACTTCTTCTAAAGCTGCTGTTTTTGTGCTTTTATAAAGAATGTCGTAAACATATTTTTTCTGGTCGTCATTAAATAATGAATTATCCACATCATCATAATTCGTACCACCACCTAATACATTATATAAATATTCACCAAAAGGCTCAGCACTTGTAAATACAATTTTCCCATTTTGCGGAATAACTGTAATGCCTGAAACAAAATCGAAAAACCCATCACCTCTGGCTTGTGGGTCATTATTAAAATTTAATTTATCAAGGTTAAAGACTCGCAATAGTGGAGAATTTTCAATAAGATCATCACTAGGTGTACTTCCATCAACAGGGTCTCCATTAATATCCAATTCGAAACTAGCACCAACTGGAGAAATAAAGTTTAAAGGTGATGCCTCGTTATAGAAAATATTCAATGTAAAATCATCTTGACTTAAGTTATAAGCACCAGTATCGTAGATGTTTTTCATCATTAAATCCCAAATTGGTTGGTTTACATTGGTAATACTACTTTTTAGCATTTTTAAAACCAAGGCCGTATTAACAACTGAAATTACTTCACCATCATCATTTTCTTCAACATCAGTAGCATCCAAACCATCATTGGCAAATTCACCTACTTGATACACCTTTCCGCCTACCGTATATTGGAACGCAACTGCTAAAACCTCATCATTATTTAACCGTTGACTAAGTGATATATACCCTAATTCTGTATTTAAGGTGTATTCTTGACCGCTAATTAATTTTCTAGCATTTTCAAGTTTTGCATAATCACCACCCTCGTTAACTTGTGTACTTAAAGAACCAAAACCTTGATTTGCCGTAGAAATATCACGAATTTGTTGCGTTAATATAGACGTTGAACCAATTTTTGTTGGATCAAAATCGTTGTTTCCATTATCTGGATATGTACTAGTCGTATTTATGAAACCACCTGGAATTGGATCTAATAATAAATTATCATTTTCAGGTTGAGCTGCACTATAAAATGATTCTCCAATATCTTGTAACGCAACAATGTTTCTAACATTTTCAGTTCTATTGCTTCTATTAGTAACCCAAGCTTCAAGTCTTGTTATTTGCAACCCTTTATTATTGATAAAAGGATAGTTTGCTAAAGCCTTATCATATTCATCTCTAAAATAATGAGCTAAAAAGAAGTGTCTGTTTTCATCGTATTCTCTAATGAAAAATTCGAACTCCTCAAGGGTTCCTCCACCTTGTGCTACTACAGTATTTGCCTGCGATTTTTGTTCTGAGAAAACACCTGTAACCGTCGTTTTTCCAAATTGAAGTTGTGCTTTAACACCAAATAAGCTTTGTGCCCCAGTAATTAACGAGCTGTTTAAAGGCATACTCACATTACCAACTTCTATTTTTTGAATAATATCATCTTCGGTTGGTGTGTATTCTAATTTTATAAGTTGCTGAAAATCAAACGTAGATTGTGTATCATAATTTGCAGTTACCTGTAGTCTAGTTCCAACTTTTCCTAATAAACTTAAGCTGATTCGTTGATCGAAATCAAAGGTGAAATTACTTCTGTTTCTTGGTGAAAATGAAGGATTGTCTTGTTTTGAAAATAAGACACCTAAATCCATTTCAACCGAACCTTGCGGAACAACTTCAATGGTATTACTTCCAAAAATAGTTTCAAAAAAGTCTGATTTTACATAAAATTCAGGGAGTAAGTTTTTTCTACCTTCCTCTGAACCTTCTTTTTTTCCATCAAAAGCATCAATTTTTTCTTTGTAATAATTCCTTAAATTCTCCTTCGCCACTAAAGCATAGTACTCTTTTGGTGTTAAAATAACAGGGTAATTGATATTAAAACTTCCTATTTTTTCAGTAAAAATATATCTATCTGTAATAGAATCATAGGTGTATTTAGATTCTACACTATTTGGATTTGGCACTCTTATATTTCCTAAACTAAACCCGGTTTTTGTAGAGTCTTGGGCAGGTTCCTGAGACCAAGCATCAAAAGAAAATAAAAACAAGAAAACCAATAAAACACTTATACTGCGCTCTATTGGATTATTTAAATTCGTTTTAAGGTAAGTTAGTTTAGTTTGGTTCAAAATAATTATAAATTTTTTAAGGCCTGCTTTATAATGGTTTCAACATCGGCATCCGGTTGCCCTATCATAATTTTTTCCACAACACGTTCGGCTTGTTTTTTGGCAAAACCAAGCACTTCTAATGCAGATAACGCTTCATCCTTATTGGTATTGCCTTTGGAAACAGAAACTTCGTCTATATCATATATTTTTAAGATTTTATCTTTTAAATCTAAAATTACGCGTTGGGCCGTTTTAGCACCAATACCTTTTATAGATTGAATTAAAACCACATCGGCACTTGCAATACCATCGCGAATTTGTTTTGGTGTTAATGATGAAAGCATGGTTCGAGCAATACTAGCCCCAATGCCACTTACAGAAATTAACAACCTAAAAATTTCGCGTTCAGCAACAGACGAAAAACCATACAATGTATGTGAATCTTCCTTAACTTGAAGGTGCGTAAATAATTTTAAATTTTCGGCATCTGGAATTTGAGAATAGGTATGCAATGATATGTTTAGCATGTAGCCAACACCATTACAATCAATAACAACATGCGTTGGATTTTTTTCAGTTAATTTCCCTTGAATGTGAGTTATCATGTATTGTTATTCGTTAAGCAACCAAATGTAATAAAATTATTCACATTTTTTTACTGCATCTTAGCATTTTCTATTTCCCATTTTTCTTTATGTTGAGCATCAATAACAGCAATGGCAGTCATGTTTACAATTTCGTCAACGCTTGCACCTAATTGTAGAATATGAACTGGTTTTCGCATACCTAGCATAATTGGTCCTATCGAATCGGCTTCGTGCAATTCTTTTAACAATTTATAGGTGATATTGGCAGCATCTAAATTCGGAAAAATTAAGGCGTTTACTTTATTACCAGCTAGTTTTGAAAATGGAAATCTTTCGCGAAGCATTTCATCATTCAAAGCAAAATCTGTTTGCAATTCTCCATCTACAATCATATCTGGATAATTTTTATGCAACATAGATACAGCTTCTCTTACTTTTGAAGCTCTTTCATTCGTTGAAGAACCAAAATTAGAATAAGACACCATGGCTAAAACCGGATTTAACCCAAACATTTTAATAACTCTTGAAGTCATTTGAGTAATCTTAGCTAAAGTTCTAGCATCAGGATCAATATTTATAGAAGTATCGCTTAAAAATAACGGCCCTCTTTTGGTCATCATGATGTTTGTTGTGGCCGCACGACTTACCCCTGGCATTAAGCCTATGAGCTCTAACATTGGTTTTACAACCGACGGATAGTTACGTGAGTATCCTGATATTAACGCATCAGCATCACCTTCATTCACCATCATAGCTGCAAAATAATTACGTTCGCGCATTAATCGTTGGGCTGAATAATAGGTTACCCCTCTGCGTTTACGTTGTTCCCAATATACCTTCGCATATTTGTTTTTTCGTTCGTTTTCTTCTTCTGTTTTAGGATCAATAATGACAATATCAGCATCAAATTCAATTTCTGCCATAAGCGATTCAATAGTTTCTTTTCTACCAAGTAAAATAGGCGTTGCAATGCCTTCTTCATGAACTATTTGTGCAGCTTTTAAAACATCTAATTGATCGGCCTCAGCAAAAACGACACGTTTTGGGTATAGTTTTGCACGATTCAACAATAACCTAACTAATTTATTATCAGAACCTAATCGTTCAAGTAACGTGTTTTCATATTTAGCCCAATCTGTAATGGGGTGTTTCGCCACACCACTCTCCATGGCTGCTTTTGCAACCGCGGGTGGAACTTCAGCAATTAAACGTGGATCAAAAGGTTTTGGGATAATATAATTTTTTCCAAACGTTAAACGGGTTTCACCGTAAGCTATATTTACTTGTTCAGGAACAGGTTCTTTGGCTAATCTAGCCAATGCTTTTACGGCTGCCATTTTCATGGCTTCGTTAATTTTGGTAGCGCGCACATCTAAAGCACCTCTAAAAATAAATGGAAATC
>NZ_JBATHX010000197.1:0-13397 GCF_049667265.1 Algibacter sp.
TTCTAGTATTGGAATATATGGACCTGTTTTCGAATATATGTTATCTGAATCGCTACTTGGAAAAGAAGAATATTTAAATTCTGAAAAATTTCAAATAACGCACTATAACTGGGAAATCAAGAATAAACTAATCACCATTATTGCAAAAATTAATTATATACGGCACAATAATCCTGCGCTTCAACAAACTAATAATATTAAATTCTGCCATATAGGAAACGATAATTTATTGGCTTTCTATAAGTGGAATGATGACAGAACAAACCAAATATTTGTTATAATCAGTTTAGACTCTCACAATTCGCAACAAGGCACCGTACAAGTACCTTTGCATGATATTGGTGTACATCACGGACATAATCTTGAAATGCACGATTTAATTACAGATAGTCGTTACAATTGGAATAGCGAATGGTGCTTTGTAGAATTGCACCCTACTATGCCATTTCATATCTTCAAGATTAATAAATAAGTTTTATGACTGAAGAAGCCTCAATATCATCTATGAAACCTCTTTTTGAGTCTACCGACTCATGGGAAGTTTTGCTAGAAAATGAGGCGTTTTTAAAAACGTTTCTATCTGATGTTTTGGAGGCTTACATTACTAAACAACGTTGGTACGGAGGAAAATCTAGTCAATTAAAATATATAGAACTTGCTGAATATTTTAAAATTCAGCAGCATGGTGAAGTTTATTTTGGACTTATCCTTGAGGTTGATTTTGTTGAGGCTTTTTATCAGCATTATTTTTTACCAATTGCTTTTGTAACCGACAAAAATTTTGCAAAAAATGATAGGATTCTTCCCATTAGCCTTAATAATCAAGAGGGTTATATTATAGACGCAATAAATCTAGAATCTTTCAGGAAATTAGTTTTTGAGCGAATTGCCACGGCAACGCCAAAAGACACGACAAAAGTTCAGTATCATAAAAGTCATTTGTTTCATAATAAAACTTATGAATCGTCTCGGTTTATGGGTCTGGAACAAAGCAACACCTCAATAGTTTATAACGAAAAGTATGTGTTAAAATTTTTTAGAAGAATTTTTGCCGATAAAAATCCTGATTACGAAATGAGTCGATTTTTATCAGAAAAAAAAGAATTTAAAAACACACCTTCGTATTTAGGAAGTATTAATTTAGTGGATTCGGAAGACACAAATATTACCATTGGTTTAATGCAAGAAATGATACCAAATGAAGGTGATGCTTGGGATTATATGCTGAAAGAATTGCATATCGTATTTTCAAATTTAGAATCTAAAAAAATAGATATTGATAAACTTCCTAACACAGAGTTATTTCAAAGATTAACCATAGAAAATATTCCGCCTCAAATTATAGACTGGGTAGGTTTAAATTTATTCAATCAAATTAAAACTTTGGCTAAACGTACTGCAGAAATGCACATTACTTTAGGTTCGGAGTTTGAAGAAACAGCCTTTACACCAGCACATTACAATGGTGACTATACGGTTTGGTTAAAAAACAAAATGCTTTATCAGTTTCAAAACAGATTAAATATTATTGAAAATAGCCTGGATAAGTTAGATGGATTAGCGTCCACCCTAGCACAGGAATTTCTTGATAAAAAAAATATAATAAGAAAGCGTTTTGTAGATTTTGATTGGACCAAATTAAAAGGAGAAAGAATAAGGGTTCATGGCGATTATCATTTGGGTCAAGTTTTAGTAAAAGACAACGATTTTTACATTCTAGATTTTGAAGGGGAACCAGAAAGTACCATTCGAGACAGAAAAGTAAAACAACCGCCTTTAAAAGATGTTGCAGGCTTATTCAGGTCCTTTCATTATGCTATTTATGCCACTATTTTTAACCATAGCAAAACACATTATAAAGCCACACAAGGGGATTTGTTTAAAGCTTCCGAGGTTTTATACAGATATATTACCGGTTTGTTTTTAGGTACTTATGTAACCGAAACACAAAACGCAAATTTAAATTTAGGATACAATCAAGAGCGTATTTTTATTTTAAAATACTGCTTACTTGAAAAAGCAGTATATGAGTTAGGTTACGAACTTAACTCTCGTCCACAATGGGCGGTCATTCCTTTAAAAGGAATATCTAATATTATAAATCATTAATTTATGGCACAAGTAAAAGTTCACAGTTTATTTACCGAATTTGACATTAACCTTTTCAAAGCTGGAAAGCATTTTAGACTTTATGAAAAAATGGGCTCCCACCTTGTTACTGTTGATGGTATTGACGGTGTCTATTTTGCGGTTTGGGCGCCTACAGCAAAACAAGTATCTGTAATTGGCGATTTTAATTATTGGATGGAAGGCGAGCACCAATTAAACGTTCGTTGGGATTCTAGTGGTATTTGGGAAGGTTTTATTCCGCTTATTGGGAAAGGTGACTCTTATAAATACAAAATTCAAAGTCATAATAACGATATAAAAACTGAAAAGGCAGATCCCTATGCAAGGCGTTATGAGCATAACCCGAAAACAGCATCGATAGTTTGGGACGACGATTATAAGTGGAAAGATAAAGACTGGATGAAAACTCGTAAAAAGAATAATGCCATTGATGCACCCTATTCTGTTTATGAAGTTCATTTAGGATCTTGGAAAAGACATGCTGAAGAAGACCGCTTTTTATCATATTTTGAGTTAGCTGATGATTTAGTAAACTATGTACAAGAAATGAATTTTACACATGTAGAACTCATGCCAATTATGGAGTTTCCTTACGATCCGTCTTGGGGATATCAAGTTACAGGGTATTTTGCACCTACATCGCGTTTTGGTTACCCAGAAGAATTCAAATATCTAGTTGATAAATTACATCAAGCAGGTGTCGGTATTATTTTAGATTGGGTACCATCACACTTTCCTGAAGATGCACACGGACTAGGCTTCTTTGATGGTTCGCATTTATATGAGCATCCAGACAAAAGAAAAGGGTACCACCAAGATTGGAAAAGTTTAATTTTTAATTATGAACGTAATGAAGTACGCTCGTTCTTAATAAGTAATGCGGCTTTTTGGATGGATCAATACCATGCTGATGGTTTGCGTGTTGATGCTGTAGCCTCCATGTTATTCCTTGATTATTCAAGAGAAGATGGTGAATGGGAACCAAATATGTACGGCGGAAGAGAAAACCTAGCTGTAATAAGTTTCTTGAAAGAGCTAAATGAAGAAATTTATGCATCATTTCCAGACACACAAACTATTGCTGAAGAATCTACAGCTTTTCCAATGGTTTCTAAACCAACATTTGTTGGTGGCTTAGGTTTCGGAATGAAATGGATGATGGGTTGGATGCACGATACTCTGGATTATTTTTCCAAAGACCCAGCATACAGAAAATATCATCATAATGAAATTACTTTCAGTTTAGCTTATGCGTTTACTGAAAACTTTATGCTTCCTCTTTCACATGATGAAGTGGTTTATGGAAAGAATTCCATCTTAGGAAGAATGCCAGGTGATGAGTGGCAACGATTTGCTAATCTTCGTTTATTATACGGCTACATGTTTACACATCCAGGAACAAAATTACTATTCATGGGAAGTGAATTCGGGCAATATAACGAATGGAATTTCCAAGAAAGTTTAGATTGGAATTTGCTGGAATTTAAGCCACATCAAGATATGCTAAACTATTATAAGGCGCTTAATACTATTTATAAAAACACGCCAGCCCTTTATGAAAAAGGTTTTAGCGGAGAGGGTTTTGAATGGATAAGTTACGACGATTACGAAAACAGCGTGATTTCTTATATTAGAAAAGGCTATAAAGAAAAAGATAACGTAGTAGTCGTTTGCAATTTAACACCAGCTGTTAGAAAAAATTACAAAATTGGAGTTACAGCAAAAGGTAAGCTCATTGAAATATTTAATAGTGATGCCGAGGAGTTTGGCGGAAGTGGTATAGCAAACAAAAAAGAAACAACTATTAAAAAAGAAGCATGGAATGGAAAAGACTATTCAGCTGAAATAACGCTGCCGCCATTAGCAGTAACGGTATTTAAGTTTAAATAAGCTTTTACATCCTCAAAAGTAATGACTCCATTTATCTTTTTGAATCATTTTTTTATTTCAAAAAGGTAAATGGTTTGTTTTTTAAAACATATTTTTAGTCACCGTTTAAAAACCTGATTTAAGCAACCAAAATCTGCTCAATTACATGCCATTAAACTATCCACAATTTAAAAGGGTTTTTATGGTTTTTATTCAATAATAATAGTCTATTTTTTATAAAAAAAATATTCAAGGTCTTTAAAATTTAGTATTTTCGTCAATTATTATTGACCCGTCATTTTATGATATTAAATCAAGAATTAGAATATAAAGGGAATTTATTTCCAACAAAAATAATTTCATACAAAAAGAACCTCAACGTCCTATCATTTACTACTGAAAACGGCGTTGTATTAGAGGTTACTGTGCGAAGAGATAGTATCCTCAGATTTAGGTTTACAACAACAGGAATATTTGAAAACGATTTTTCATATGCTATAACCAAATATGCAAGTAGAGGTTATAACCATTTAGAAGTTACTGAAAATGCTGACGTATACATCATCACAACAGCGAAACTAATTTGTCATATTTCAAAATTGGATTTACGTTCATCTATTTATGATGCAAAAGATAATACTTTAATTTGCGAAGATGAGATCGGTTTCCATTGGGAAGAAAGTTATGAGAATGGCGGAGATATTGTGAAAATGTCTAAAACAGCGCAACCCGGCGAAAGTTTTTACGGTTTAGGAGATAAGCCTGTAGATAATAACCTTAAGGGAAAACGATTTGAAAACTGGGTAACAGATTCTTTTGCTTATGGCAGAGACTCAGACCCTATTTACAAAACCATTCCGTTTTTTACTGCATTACATACTAAAAAATCTTACGGTATATTTTTCGATAATACCTTTAGATCTTTTTTCGATTTTTGTCATGAACGAAGAAACATAACAAGTTTTTGGGCACAAGGTGGCGAAATGAATTACTATTTCATTTATGGCCCAGAAATGTCAGATGTGGTTGTAAACTATACTGATTTAACAGGTAAACCCCACGAAATGCCAGCATTATGGACATTGGGTTACCACCAATGCAAATGGAGTTATTACCCAGAATCTAATGTTAAAGAAATTACTTCTAAATTTAGAAAATTAAAAATTCCTTGTGACGCTATCTATTTAGATATTGATTATATGGAAGGGTTTCGATGCTTTACTTGGAGCGAAGAATATTTTCCAAACCCAAAAAGAATGGTTAAGGAATTAGCCGATGATGGCTTTAAAACCATTGTTATTATTGATCCAGGAATTAAAATAGATATGGATTATTCTATTTTTAGAGAAGGTCTTGAAAAAGATTATTTCTGTAAGCGTGCAGATGGCCCTTATATGAAAGGTAAAGTTTGGCCTGGTGAGTGTTACTTCCCCGATTTTACAAATCCGGAGGTAAGGGAATGGTGGTCTAACTTGTTTAAAGAATTAGTAGAAGATATTGGCGTAAAAGGAGTTTGGAACGATATGAACGAGCCAGCGGTAATGGATGTTCCTGGAAAAACATTCCCTAATGATGTTAGACATGATTACGACGGAAACCCTTGTAGCCACAGAAAAGCACATAATATTTATGGTATGCAAATGGCGCGAGCTACATACCAGGGTTTAAAGAAATTCTCTTACCCAAAAAGACCTTTTGTTATTACAAGAGCAGCTTACTCAGGTACGCAGCGTTATACATCAACCTGGACTGGAGATAATGTAGCAACCTGGGATCATTTAAATATTGCTAATTTGCAAGCACAACGCATGTGTATGTCGGGTTTCTCGTTTGTAGGTTCTGATATTGGAGGGTTTGCAGAACAACCAGATGGCGAATTATATGCGCGCTGGATTCAGTTAGGGATTTTCCATCCATTTTGCAGAACACACTCCTCTGGAGACCATGGTGATCAAGAACCTTGGGCATTTGGGAAAAAAATAACAGATATTGTAAGGAAGTTTATTGAAATAAGATATCAATTACTACCTTATTTGTATACTGCGTTTTGGAGATATGCTGAAGATGGTGTTCCCATCTTAAAATCATTGGTATTATACGATCAAAATGACTTGCAAACATATTACCGAAATGATGAGTTTATATTTGGTGAAAAGTTACTTGTATGCCCTATTACAGGACCAAACCAAAAAGGAAGACGCATGTATATTCCTGAAGGAAAATGGTTTAATTACTGGACCGATGAATTAATAGAAGGTGGCACAGAACATTGGGTTGATGCCGATTTGGATAGTATGCCAATTTTTGTAAAAGAAGGAGCTATAATTCCTAAATATCCTATCCAACAATACGTAGGTGAAAAAACTATTGATGAGCTAATGCTAGATGTATATTATACTGAAGGTAAAGAAACTTCTCAAGTTTATGAAGATGCAACCGATGGTTATGATTATATAAAAGGCCGTTTTAGTTTAAGGGACTTTAAGCTGTCAGGAAAGAAAAATGAGTTAATTATTCAACAACATAAATCGGGTAAGTTCACAACAACTTACAAAACGTTTAAAGTAAGTTTACATGGTTTGCCATTCAAAATTTCTAAAGTAGAAGTTGATAATGTTGAAATTCCATTTAAAGACCTTAAACTAAATGGCAATAATACTTTTACGCTTGCAAAGGAATTTACAGCACTACATATTATAGGTTAGATATACCCGTTTAATAATTATAAAAAAGCCTTTCTTTTAAAAGAAAGGCTTTTTTATAATACTAATACTGATTTAAATAACAATTAAAAGGCCTCACAAAATTGTTAAATGAAAAACAAAAGATTTAATCATTACCTACTTGAGGCTCCACAGTCGGCACCGCTTCAACATCAAAGGGTTTTCCTAAATAAACCAATTGATAACCATCCTTGATGTTTTGAAACTCCAAATTGTAAGATGAAATAATATGGAACTCACCTTCATTGTCTTTCACAAATAAAGGGATGATATCAGGATCGTCATTTGAAATTTTTATCAATTCATCATAATGTGCTTTATCTTCTAAATCAATTTCTTGAATAGATGGATATGCCCGAGTTAATTCCAATAAAGCACTATAATCATCTTTATGAGAAAATAAGCCTTCTTTTGGGTTGTTTGTGTCATCTAACATTTCCTGCGTGGTCACCAATCTATAAGACCCATTTTCACCAAATTGCTTTCCAAATTTATTAATAGCGTATTTATTAATTTCGGGATTGCCTGTTAATGCCATTATAAAACCAACATCACTTAGTTCAATATTATCCAATAACGTATCAGAGTAAATATTTGTGCTTATAGCCTCTAAACCTAATTCTTTCGCTCTTGCAATATTGCTATCGTTACTATCAATAAGTACCACGTGTCGTCCATTAGTTGCAAGATAATGCCCCAATAATCTTGATACTTTTGATGCGCCAATAATTAAAATACCTTCCGATTTTTTTAGAAATACACCAACCATTTTTGCAAATAGTCTTGCAGTAGTTGCGTTTAATAAAACGGTTCCTAATACAATCATAAAAACAAGCGGCGTAATGTATTCTGCGCCTTCAACCCCTTGTTTTAAAAGTTTGCTACCAAAAAGCGATGCGATACCAGCAGCCACTATTCCTCTAGGCCCAACCCAACTTATAAAAATCTTTTCATTTGTTTTTAATTTAGAGCCCATAGTACTTAAAAATACTGCTGCAGGTCTAATTAAAAACACTACGGCAGCAAAAAGCACTACCGTTTTCCACGAGTAAAGCAATAACATATCTTCAATATTGATATTGGCAGCCAAAAGAATAAATAATATGGATATTAAAAGAATACTAAGTGACTCCTTGAAATACAGTAACTCCTTTAAATTATGAAGTTTTCCGTTACCTATTACCATTCCCATTACCACAACAGCAAGTAACCCTGATTCATGAGCAAAAACTTCAGATTCAACAAAAACCAATAAAACAGTTGATAGAGAGACCACATTTAATAAGTAATGCGGAATAAGTTTTTTATTAATAGCGAATGCCAAAGCATGCGCAAAGGTAAACCCGAATGTAGTTCCGAAAAGAATAATTTTACCAAACTCCATTAATGCCGTTTTTGTAAAACCACTATCGCCTTCTACGCTAATAAATTCAAATACCAATACCGCTACCAATGCCCCAATGGGGTCAATTAAAATACCTTCCCATTTTAAAACGGTTGAAATATCTTTTTTAAGCGGAATATTTCTTAAAATAGGTGTTATTACAGTTGGGCCAGTAACTATTATTAACCCAGAAAACAAAAAGGACAATTGCCAACTTAACTCAAAAATAAAATGAGCCAATACCCCAGCGCCGAAAAAAGTAACGGCAGAACCTAGTGTAATTAATTTAGTAATTACAGGGCCTACATTTTCAATTTCAGAACGTTTTAAAGTTAAACCACCTTCAAAAAGGATAATACTAATGGCTAACGAAACAAAGTAATACAAGCCATCTCCAGGAAATAATCCTTTTTCTCCATTCCAAATAGGTTCAATCCATTTTGAGCCATCTTCACTTAAATACTCTGCTGCAATTGGGCCAACTAGAAGACCAATTAAAATTAAAGGTAAAATAGCTGGTATTTTGAATTTCCATGCTACCCATTGTGCCAATATTCCTAAAATGATAATTCCTGCGAGTTCTAACATAGGCTAAATTGTTTTTTAAAACACGAATTTAAGTAAAACCCATGATTTTATGTTTTCAAAAAATGTTATCTTTCAATTTTTGCATAAAAACTTAATAAAACTTGTGTATTTAAAGCCTTTTAAAAGTATTGGAATTGGGGTAGCATATTCCCCAAACTTAAAAGCTAACCTTTTTGAGGCAGCTAGGTTGTCGGTTTTTTTCGGAGCAAAATTGTTTTTAATTCATGTAGGCGACCATTCCGAAGAAAAAACTAACATGCTGGAAATCATTCTAAAAAGTTTTGAAAAAGATAAACTCGATTATGAAGTTGTTTTTAAACCTGGTGATCCGGTTGATGTCATTTTATCCATTTCTGAAGAAAAAAAAATAGACTTATTAATTCTAGGAGCAGTTAAACGCGAAAAGATTCTTAAATACTATATAGGCTCTATAGCTAGAAAAATTACCCGACAAGCAAAATGCTCCATTTTATTATTAATTAAACCATCTGTGGAACGAGTTCCTTGCCAACACATTGTAGTAAATGGTTTAAAAGACCCCAAAACCAAGCAAACCATTACTACCGCCTTTTATGTGGCTAAACAACTTCAATCTGAAAAAATAACTATTGTTGAGGAAATTAGTCAAGATGAACTTGCGGTAAAAGTTGATGATGATATATCGCTGAGGCGTGCCAATATTGCTAAAGAGCGTATTAAGCTTAGAGAAAACTCGAGAGTTAATCAAATAATCACCCATATTCCTGAGGCATATACTGAAAATAAAATCATAAAATTACAGCCTATTTTTGGAAAAAGAGGATATTCCATAGGGCATTATGCACAAATTTCAAGAGCCGATTTATTGATTATGAATGGCCCATCAAAAATGACATTTTGGGATCGATTATTCCCCCATGATATAGAACATATTTTAACCGAATTACCAACCGATGTTTTAATCCTTCAATGAATAAAAAAAATAAAAACATAAAAACATTTTTTAAAACCTTACCTAAAAACATTTTTTCTGGTTTTGTAGTAAGTCTTATTGCTTTACCTTTAGGTTTAGGTCTTGCTATGGCTAGTGATGCACCTCCCATTGCAGGTATTATTGCTGCCATTGTAGGCGGCATAGTGGTGTCTATCTTAGGAGGTAGCCATGTTACCATCGTTGGGCCAGGAAACGGTTTAGTTGGTGTGCTTTTGGTTGCTATTACCACTTTAGGTTTGGAAAGTGCTTATGTTGCCATTATGTTTTCGGGTGTATTGCTTTTATTGCTTGGTTTTTTTAGAATGGGTGCTCTTGCCGATTTTTTTCCATCTTCAGCCATACAAGGTATGCTTGCAGCCATTGGTCTAATTATTTTAGGAAAACAATTTCACATTATGCTTGCTCATAAAATTAAACGAGCAGATACAATTGATTATCTTTTAGAAATTCCATTCACAATAAATGATGCGGTTCATTATGAAAATAAAGGCTTAATTTTTGCCGCTTTTGCAGGTATTTTAAGTTTAACTATTATGCTTTTTTATACAAAAATCAGGAATAAATATTTACAACTTATTCCTGCCCCAATGTGGATCGTTATTTTATCCATTGGATTTAGTTATTATTTTGAATTTGCTTTACACGAACCAAACCCAATTGCTCCAGAATACATGGTTTCTGGAATACCAAGTATTCAAAAAATTATTGCAGATATACCAACACCTAATTTTAGTGGTATTTGGAGTTTTGCCTTTTTAGGAAGCGTTTTAGCCTTAACGCTTATTTCAAGTATAGAATCACTTTTAAGCATTAAAGCGGTTGATCAATTAGACCCTGAAAAAAGGCGCTCGAATGTAAACAGAGATTTAAAAGCACTTGGAGTAGCAACTATAGGTAGTGGCTTATTAGGAGGTTTAAATGTGGTAACAGTTATTGCTCGTAGTTCGGTTAATGTTAATCAAGGGGCAAGTAATCGATCCTCAAATTTTTTCCACGCCCTATTTTTAGTGGCTTTTATTGTGTTTTTTAGCACACAACTTACGCGTATTCCACTTCCGGCACTTATGGCTATTTTAGTGTTTACAGGATATAAATTAGCATCGCCAAAGGTGATTACCAAAATGTTTTCTATTGGTAAAGAGCAGCTTATCATCTTTTTTGTAACACTCATAGTAACTTTAAAAATAGGCTTAATAACTGGTATCATTGCTGGTGTTATTACTACCTTTATTATTCACGTAATTATTAATAGGCATTTAGGTATAGGTTTATTTATTAGAAATTTTTTAAAACCAAATGTATTAATGTTTAAAGAGCAAGGTGAAAAAGACAATTACTATGTAAGTGTTAAGCATTTTTGCAGCTTCATAAATTATTTCAGACTAAAAAAACATTTAAATGCTATTCCAGAAAACAAAGATGTTGTTGTAGATTTTTCTTTGTGCAACTTTGTTGACGATACCGTTTTAGAAAACATTCATGATTATCAAGAATTGTTTGATAAACGCGGTGGGCATTTTGATGTGGTTGGATTAGATATGCATGACACAGAAACCAAACACCCTTTTGCCTCAAGGCGTTTGCTTCCAGTTCCAAAAATCATAAAAAACAGTTTAACTAGGCGTCAAACAAGTATGGAAAATTTGGCAAAAAACTATAATTTAACCTATACCTCGAAAAGGCACAAAAAGGTGTCATTTTTAAATAGCTTTTCATTTTTTGCAACTAAGCACATCAACCATATTTACAATAAATTATCTGATAATGATAGGGCAATCACATTCTTTGATATTGAATTTTCAGAAGGTGAATTAATAACTAAAGAGGACCTTAGAAAAACCATGCTTCATATTGATTTAAAATTTGATATTCCAGAATTCACCCTTGACAAAGAAGGGTTTCTTGAGAAAGTTTCGGCTTTTGCTGGATTTAAAGATATTCCCATCGAAAATCATGAAGATTTTTCTAATCGTTTCTATTTACTAGGTAAAAATGAAGCAGGCATTGCTAAGTTTTTTAATGATGATGTGACGCATTTCTTTGAAAGCAATCCATATTATCATGTTGAATCTAATGGTAATGCATTATTAATTTTTGGAAAAGAGCGTTTAGCAAGTGTGAAAGAAATTAAAGCACTTTATGACTTCGGTAAACGTTTAAAGAAAGTAATTTCTTAATATATTCTTAACTTTTTATAGGATTTGCTATAGATTTCTTAATTTTACATCCCTATGAATTTATACCCAATTAATGCTGGAAACTTAAAGCTTGATGGCGGCGCTATGTTTGGCGTTGTACCAAAGACTTTGTGGAACAGAACAAACCCTGCCGACGCCAACAATATGATTGATATTGCTACGCGATGTTTATTAATTGAAGATGGCAATCGCCTGATTTTAATTGATACAGGAATGGGTAACAAACAATCTGATAAATTTTACAGCTATTACCATCTTTGGGGAGATTATAGTTTAGATAAATCCTTAAAGTCTTTCGGATTTCATCGTGATGATATCACCGATGTGTTTATGACACATTTACATTTTGATCATTGCGGAGGTAGTATCCAATGGAATAAAGATAAAACGGGTTACCAACCGGCTTTTAAAAACGCTCATTTTTGGAGCAATCAAGACCATTGGAAATGGGCAACAGAGCCTAACAGACGTGAAATTGCATCATTTTTAAAGGAAAATATTTTACCCATGGAAGCAAGTGGTCAATTAAAATTCACCGCACTTCCAGCAAATAATTTACTTAAGAATTCCGAACTTGGTTTCGATATTTTTTTTGCTGATGGCCATACCGATAAGCAAATGATTCCCTTAATAAAATATCAAAATAAAACCATTGCTTTTATGGCCGATTTATTACCAACCGTTGGCCATTTACCGCTGCCATACGTTATGGGATATGATACTAGGCCATTATTAACACTTAATGAAAAAGAAAGCTTTTTAAATATGGCTGCAAATAATAATTTCTATTTATTTTTGGAACACGATGCCCAAAATGAAATTATAACGGTTCAAAACACCGAAAAAGGCGTTCGATTAAAAGATGTTTACACTTCCCAAGAAATATTCAAATAAATTTACAAATGACTAATTCATATTACACCATGAGATCAATTAAATTAATAGCAACTTCTGCATTTTTTGCAGTTTTAATGTCTGGCTGTGGAGGTACTGCACCAGTTTTATCAACACCCGTTGAAAATATTGACACAACCCCACTAAAAGTTTCTGAACTTACAGAGGCAGAAAAACACAATTGGGGACATTTAGATTTAGTTAAAGACACCATTCCTGGAATGAGTGTAGATAAAGCTTATGCTGAAATTATAAAAAATAAAAAAGGTAAAAAGGTTATTGTAGCCGTTATAGATTCTGGAATTGACATAGATCATGAAGATTTAAACGATGTTATTTGGACCAATAAAGATGAAATTCCAGGAAACGGAATTGACGATGATAAAAACGGCTATGTAGATGATGTCCATGGATGGAATTTTTTAGGTGATGGCTATAATGAACAATTAGAATTTGTTAGAATTTTAGCAAGTGGAGATACCAATAATCCAGATTATGCGAATGCCAAAGCTGAATATGATACTGAATATCAAAAATGGTTAGGCAGAAAAACACAATACGAGCAAATTTTTCAACAAATAAAAACGGCAGATGCAACTTTAACAAATCATTTTGGTAAAAAAGATTACACCAAAAAA
>NZ_JBATHX010000198.1:0-5494 GCF_049667265.1 Algibacter sp.
ATGCCTTTTAGGTAATTCCAAATTCCGAAATGCTCGTTTGGTGAATGAATGGCGTCACTATCTAGACCAAAGCCCATTAAAATGGTTTTGCTTTTCAATTCTTGCTCGAAAAGCGCTACAATGGGTATGCTGCCGCCACTTCGTTGAGGAATTGGGGTTTTGCCAAAGGTGTCTTGATAGGCTTTGCTTGCGGCTTTGTAACCCATGCTGTTTATTGGTGTAACATAGCCTTGGCCGCCATGATGTGGTTTGACGTTTACTGTAACGGCTTTTGGTGCAATACTTTCAAAATGCGTTTTGAAAAGTTGGGTGATTTCTTCCCAATCTTGGTGCGGTACTAAGCGCATGGAAATTTTGGCATAAGCTTTACTTGCTATAACGGTTTTTGCACCTTCGCCTGTGTAGCCACCCCAAATGCCGTTAACATCGAGCGTTGGGCGGATGGAGTTGCGCTCGTTAGTGGTGAAGCCTGCTTCGCCGTAAACAGCGTCGATATCTAGTGCTTTTTTATAGTTTTCTAGATTGAAAGGTGCTTTTGCCATTTCGGCGCGTTCTTCCTTTGAAAGCTCTTCAACTTTATCGTAAAACCCAGGAATGGTGATGTGATTGTTTTCATCATGTAATGAAGCAATCATTTTGGTTAATATATTTATTGGGTTGGCAACTGCTCCGCCGTATAATCCAGAGTGTAAATCGCGATTTGGGCCTGTAACTTCAACTTCTACATAGCTTAATCCTCTTAATCCTGTGGTTATTGAAGGAACATCGTTAGCAATCATTCCCGTATCAGAAATAAGAATAACATCGTTTTTTAATTTCTCTTGGTTGTTTTTTACAAAGGTGGCGAGGTTTGCGCTTCCTACTTCTTCTTCACCTTCAATCATGAATTTAACATTACAAGGCAACTGATTGGTGACTGTCATAAACTCCAAAGCCTTAACGTGCATGTACATTTGCCCTTTGTCATCACAAGCTCCTCGTGCAAAAATAGCGCCTTCAGGATGCTTGTCTGTTTTTTTAATTACTGGCTCAAAAGGTGGTGATTGCCATAAGTCTAACGGGTCTGGCGGTTGCACGTCATAATGACCGTAAACTAAAATTGTCGGTAGGTTTTTGTCGATTGTTTTTTCACCGTAAACTATTGGGTAGCCGTCTGTTTTACAAATTTCAACAGTATCGCAACCTGCTTTTTCTAGGCTAATTTTAATAGCATCGGCAGTTTTTAAAACATCGTTTTTATATGCTGTATCGGCACTTATTGATGGGATTTTTAAGAGTTCTAATAACTCATTTAAAAATCTTTCTTTATGCTCTGAAATATAGGATTTGATATGGTTCATGGAAGTTTTTTTATTGATAAATTCAAAAGTATAAAAAAAGATTCTTTTTTGAGGTTAAGAAGTTTGCAATTTAAAAATGTTGTTTATATTTGCAGTCCTTTAGCGGGAGTGGTGGAATTGGTAGACACGCTAGACTTAGGATCTAGTGCCGCAAGGTGTGAGAGTTCGAGTCTCTTCTCCCGCACAAAAAGTCGAAGATTTATCTTCGACTTTTTTCGTTATAACAAGTTGTGTTTTTTATTCTAGTTTAAGTTATATTAATTGACGTATTTTTATAGGGCTAATTAATTTACTTAAATTGGTGTACTCTAAAAAATTGACTTTAAAATATGTTTTTTCGCCTATATAGATTTCGATTTTGTTTTTTTTTGATTTTTGCTTTAATCACTAAAACTGTTACAGCCCAATACACGCCTTTTTTTAAAAATTATGCTTTAACAGATTTTAATGTTGGAAACCAAAATTGGGGTATTTCTGTTTCTGAAAATGGTAAACTATATGTTGCAAACGATAAAGGTTTAGTTGAATTTGACGGTTTAAAATGGGGTTTTTTACAACTTCCGAACAAAACCATTATTCGATCTGTATTGGCACTAAAGGGTGTGATATATACTGGATCCTATCAGGAGTTTGGATATTGGCAAAAAAATATTCAAGGCGAACTTTCATATACATCATTAAGTAATTTTAAAGAAGATGAGTTGCTTGATGAGGCCTTCTGGCAGATATTACCGCATGAAGACGCTGTGCTTTTTAGATCGTTCTCAAATATTTATATCTATAAGAAGAATACAATTACTCGAATAAAGCCTAAATCTACTATTATATCGTGTAATAAGGTAGATGGTAAAATTTATGTGTCTACTTTAAAAGATGGGGTTTTTGTTTTAGAAAATGAGACTTTAATACCGTTAATAAATATTGATGAATTTAGTGAGGTTAAAGTTATTTCAATAACAAAATATAATAACGAACTCCTGATTACCACGGCATTAAGAGGTTGTTTTATTTATGATGGGATTACTTTGAAGCCACGGTTCCCTGAAATAAATAGTTTAATAAAAGAGCACCAATTAAATAGTTTCTTAAGCTTAAAAAACAATTATATGGCTTTTGGAACAATAAAAAACGGCGTTTATATTACTGATAGTGATGGTAATATTTTGTTCCATATTAATAAGGAAAATGGTCTGTTAAATAATACCGTTTTATGTCAAGGTTTAGGAAAAGACAATGAATTATGGATAGGCTTGGATAATGGTATTGCATTAATTGACTTAAATTATAATCATATTTTTTATAATGATAATTCGGGTGAGTTAGGTGCTGTTTATGACATTATCAATTTTAAGGATACCATTTATATTGGGAGTAATACAGGACTGTTTTATTTAGAGGATGATATTTTAAAGTTCACTAAAAATTCTCAAGGTCAAGTTTGGGATTTAAAAGAAATTAATGGCGAATTATTTTGTGGGCACAACAGCGGTACGTATTTAGTGCAGGATAAAACACTTAAAAAAATATCGAATTTTACTGGGGGATGGGTTATTAGGAAAGTGCCCGAATCTGATCAAACCTTTATTCAAGGTACTTATACAGGATTGGTAAAGTATACATATCAGAATGGAAATTGGGATGTTACACATTTAGGAGAAAAGAATATTCCAATTAAATATTTTGTATTTGAAGATAAATATACTTTGTGGGTAGCCCATGCTTATAAAGGATTATTTAGAGTGAAAATGGATTCGGATTATGAAAATGTTTTAGAATTCAAGAATTATAAAGATAAAGGGCTTTGGTCAGATTTTAATGTGAAAGTGCATCGCATAAAAAATGATATTTGTTTTAAAACAAATGAAGGGTGGCAAAAATATGAGCCTTTATTGGATAGTATTATACCTCATATTTTATTAAATAAAACCTTTGGAAAAGAGACGAATTTAATTTCAAATTCTAGTACAGATTTATTAGTTACTCTAAATAAAAATGATAAAATAAAATTTACCTCCTTAATTGATGAGCAAATTAATTTGGAGTTGCCAAGCCAATTATTTCAAAAAAGGTTGGTAGTAGGTGGTGAAAATATTTCAAAAATTAATGACACAATCCATGCTTTAAATCTATACGATGGTTTTATGCTAATAAACATAAAAAGCCATCAGTCTAAAAAAGACTCCCTCCAGACACCAATTATTGAACGTATCGAAATTGATAAAGAATTAGTCGAGATTAATAAATCTGGAGTTTATCAATTTCCATTTAATAAAAACATAGGAATTTCCATTTCATCACCTAATTCCAAAAATCATTATTTTGAATATGCCTTATCGAATTCTGATGCATATAATTGGTATAAAATGGAAAATGAAAAATTAGAGCTTTCTAGTTTAAGTAATGGGAAATATACTATTCGGTTTAGGGCTATAAATACGTCAGGCCAAATATCAAAAATTAAATCATTGAGTTTGGAAATTTTGCCACCATGGTATAAAAACACCTATTTTTATTTAGTAATGTCTTTAATTATTGGGTTAGTTGCATATGGCTTTCATAAACGTAAAATTAAAAAGGAGCAATATTTACTTCACCAAAAGCTTAAAAAAGAACAGGAAATTTTATTAAAAGAAAAAGTTATTGAAAATGATAATAAAATTGTCCAATTAAAAAATGAGTCGTTAAAAAGTGAAGTTAAATTAAAAAGTAAACAACTTGCAAATACCGCCATGGCATTGGTTAAGAAAAATGAATCGATGCAGGAAATTAAGAATGAATTAATAAATAATGAAACCGGTTTTAAAAATAATTCATCTTATAATAGACTTTTAAAGAAAATTGATAACTCCATAGGTCATGAGGACGAATGGCAACTATTTGAGTACAATTTTAATCAGGTACATGAGGAGTTTTTTAATCAACTAAAAAGTAAATTCCCGAAGCTTACACATAAAGATTTGAAAATTTGCGCTTATATAAAGATGAATTTATTAACTAAAGAAATTGCGCCACTTATGAATGTTTCAATTAGAGGCTTAGAAACGCACAGATATCGTTTAAAACGCAAGTTAGATTTGGATAATGATAAATCTTTAAGCGATTATTTGCGAAATTTTAAATAAAACAGCTTAAAATTCTCAATATAGTTATTCTTATACTACGTCAAAAGTACGTCATTACCTTTGTAACCCCCCTGTTTTCAATTAAGAATCATAGTAATAACATACGTCAATTAGTAATTTTTGGATGTTTCATCAATATGGCGTATTTTATGTGTACGCTTTTTTTTGATTTAACCTTATTTAGTTTATAATTTAGTAAAAACTAACTTTTTAAATAAGACTATATGAAAACAAGATTAACTTTATTGTTACTTTTTATATGTTCAATTACAGCATTTGCACAAAACGTATCCATTAAAGGTACGGTTGTAGGTGCCGAAGATAATATGCCCTTGCCAGGGGTAAATGTAATTGTTAAAGGAACTACAAGAGGCGTAAGTACAGATTTTGATGGCAATTATACCATTAACGCAAATGCCGGAGAAATTTTAGAGTTTGGCTATTTAGGCTTCAAAACATTTTCTGTAACTGTTCAAAATCAGTCTACATTAAATGTATCGCTAGAACCAGATATTGCTTCACTTGAAGAAGTTGTTGTAATTGGTTATGGTAGCCAGAAAAAAGCAGATTTAACAGGGTCAATTTCTACTGTAAAGTCTGAAGATTTAGAGAAAACACCAAATAGTAATATCATGCAATCTTTACAAGGTAAGGTGGCTGGATTACAAGTAACAAGTGCTGGATCTCCAGGAGATTCGCCTAGCGTTAGGATTCGTGGTGTTTCTTCATATAATAATGGAAATAATACAAATCCGCTTTACGTGGTTGATGGCATGTTTTATAATAACATTGACTTTTTAGATAATAGTCAAATTGAAACTGTTTCCGTATTAAAGGATGCTTCTTCTATTGCGATTTTTGGGCAACAAGGAATAAATGGTGTTATAATTATAGAAACCAAGACTGGAAAGTTTGATCAAAAACCAGTTTTTACTTATAATGGTTATACAGGTTTTCAAAAGGCTCAAAATATTGTGAAAATGGCAAATGCTGAACAATTTGTTACCATGGCTTATGAGTCTGGTTCAAGTG
>NZ_JBATHX010000199.1:0-1685 GCF_049667265.1 Algibacter sp.
AGAACAATTATGTGGTAGAACGCCTAAAAAAGTGATTGTGGTTCCTGGAAAAATAGTCAACATAGTGGGCTAATTCAAGAAGGTGGAATGAAAGAAAAGGTTCGATTTAACTTTTTAGACTGAATACTGAATACTACGGAATAACCCGCGTTAGGGATAAAAGTGGACCTGCCTGCCGGCAGGCAGGCGCCCAAATTAAAATCTAAAAAATAAACATGAATTTTACCGAAATTATTGGGTTTTTAAAACGGAGGTCGTCCATGATTTTTGCTAATAGTATTTCGGTTGTGTCTTCTCTTTTATTGATTTACTTTAAGATAATTTACACTAAAAAGCGGGCGTGCTTTGTATAAAAAGCAGATTAACTGAAATTTACTTGAAAATAATTTAACAAAAATGCTATTTTGCTGATAATATTTAAAAATATTATTATAATTTTGTTGTAGTTTTAAACTTTAAAACATCTATTTATGAATATTGGAGTTCCTATTGAAATTAAAAATAATGAAAATAGAGTAGGTATGACACCGTCTGGTGTTTTTGAGCTTACTAAAAGAAATCATACAGTTTACGTTCAAAAAAATGCTGGATTTAATAGTGGTTTTTTAGATGAAGACTATACTGGTGCTGGTGCAAAAATTCTTGATACTATCGAGGAAGTTTATGCCATTGCAGATATGATTGTAAAGGTTAAAGAACCGATTGAGCCAGAATACAAGTTAATTAAGTCCGATCAGATTGTGTTTACATATTTTCATTTTGCATCGAGCGAAGTGTTAACCCACGCAATGATTGAGAGCAACTCTATTTGTATTGCTTATGAAACGGTTGAAGATGCTGATGGATCACTTCCGTTGTTAATTCCAATGTCTGAAGTTGCTGGTAGAATGTCTGTTCAACAAGGTGCTAAATATCTTGAAAAACCAATTATGGGACGTGGTATTTTATTAGGTGGAATTCCTGGGGTGCCTCCTGCAAAAGTGTTGATTTTAGGCGCTGGTGTTGTAGGTCTTCAAGCAGCAAGAATGGCGTCAGGATTAGGTGCGAGCGTGCATATTTTAGATATTAATATGAAAGCTTTACGTCATGTAAGTGATACCATGCCGAATAATGTGGTAAGTGAATTTTCGAGTGAATATAACATTAGAAAACATATAGTTGATTCTGATTTAATTATTGGGGGTGTGCTTTTAAAAGGAGCGAAGGCCCCAAAATTGATTACTAGAGATATGCTAAAAGACATGCGACCTGGAACCGTTATGGTGGATGTGGCTGTAGATCAGGGTGGTTGTTTTGAAACTACTAAACCAACAACACATCAAGACCCAACGTATATTATTGATGACATTGTACATTATAGTGTTGCCAATATGCCTGGTGCTGTACCATATACATCAACAATGGGATTAACCAATGTGACTTTACCATACGTTATTAAATTGGCAAACGAGGGATGGAAAAAAGCCTGCGATGGGAATGCCTCGTTAGCTAAAGGTTTAAATATTGTAAATGGAAAAATTGTTTATAAAGAAATTGCTGAGGCTTTTGACATGGAAATGGCTTAGAATTTTTTTGAATTATAAATAAAATAATTAGCTGACAAAAATTCAGATTGAAAAATTGGCGTTATTTTTGCCATCTTTAATTTGAAATTTAAAACATAAAAAAAAATGATTGGATATTAT
>NZ_JBATHX010000200.1:0-3291 GCF_049667265.1 Algibacter sp.
GAAGAAATTTTTATTGAATTAGATCAAGAGAATCTTCAATTTGAAACCACAGAATTAATTGACAAAAAATTATTCTTTGCACGCTGGTGTTATTGTAAAGGACAAACAGGATACTATAAAATCAATCAAGGAAAATTAACGGTAACTAAAATTGATAATTCAAATTATGATGTACATCTCGTTTTTAAGATTGATGAAGTTCCGCAAATTATAAATGAAATAAAACATACTTTTAAATTAGATTAAGGGTTTAAGATTTGTTTTAAGCGACTTTATAATTAGTTTTGTCAAAAAAAAAGGCTTGAAAACGAGGCGTAATTTAAATACACTACCCAACAACCAAACAGTTGTTACCATCGGTACTTTTGATGGTGTGCATATTGGGCATCAAAAAATAATCAAGCGTTTGATAAATACCGGTAAGCTGGAAGGGTTACAATCTGTAATACTTACCTTTTTTCCGCATCCGCGAATGGTGTTGCAAAAAGATTCCGATATTAAATTAATAAATACCATTGATGAACGCCAGGATATTTTGGACGATTTAGGTTTAGATTATTTGGTCATTAAAAAGTTTACCCATGAGTTTTCAAGACTTTCAGCAGAAGATTTTGTAAAAAATATATTAGTAGATAAACTAAAGGCGAAAAAAGTAATAATTGGTTACGACCATAGATTTGGCAGAAACAGAAATGCCGACATTAACGATTTAAAAACCTTTGGAGGAATTTTTGGTTTTGAAGTTGAAGAGATTTCAGTTGAAGATATTGATGATGTGGCTGTAAGTTCAACAAAAATTAGAAAAGCTTTAAATGAAGGTGATATTGAAATGGCAAATGCATTTTTAGGTTATCATTTTATGTTAACCGGCAAAGTCACAAAAGGAAAAGGTTTAGGGAAAAAATTGGGGTTTCCAACGGCAAATATTGAAATTGAAGAAACTTATAAAATCATTCCGAAGCAAGGCTCATATATTGTAAAGGCATTGATAAAGGACAAACCAGTTTATGGCATGATGAACATTGGAATGAACCCTACAGTAAACGGCGAAACCCAAACTATCGAGGTCCACTTTTTTGATTTTGATGAAGATATTTATGGGAAAACCATTCAAATAGATTTGCTTCATCGCATTCGTGATGAAGAAAAATTTGAATCGGTTGAAGCGCTAAAACTTCAATTAGGAAAAGATAAAAACACCGCATTAGAATACGTTTCAAATCTATAGGCTAGAAAAATTTAATTTCATAATAGTTAGTTCTAAAATATGGCTTTACTCTCTTTTCAATTCATTAAATTTGTTGCTTAAATTTTCATGTCATGTTACAAGTTGCTTTTATTAGAGAAAACAAAGAATTAGTTGTTGAACGCTTAGCAAAACGAAATATAAATGCTGTTCAAATGATTAGTGATGTTATAACTTTTGATGAAGATAGAAGAAATCTTCAAGCAGAATTAGATAATACTTTGGCTGAATCTAACATCTTATCAAAAGAAATTGGAAATTTATATAAGTCTGGAGAAGTTGATAAGGCAAACGTTTTAAAAGAAAAAACGGGTCAGTTAAAAGACATGTCAAAGGAACTTTCAGATTTACTAAACGCGAAAGTTGAAGCTTTAAATGAGTTGCTTTATAAAATACCAAATGTGCCTCATGATTCTGTACCACGTGGGAATTCTGAATTAGATAATGAGGAAATATTTAAAGCTGGAGATATTCCAAAACTACATGATGGCGCGCTACCACATTGGGAGTTAGCAAAAAAATACGATATCATAGATTTTGAACTTGGTAACAAAATTACAGGTGCCGGATTTCCAGTTTACAAAGGAAAAGGGGCCAAATTGCAACGCGCGTTAATTGCTTATTTTCTAGATAAAAATACCGCTGCAGGTTATACTGAATATCAATTACCACTTTTGGTAAACGAAGCTTCTGGTTTTGGTACAGGGCAATTGCCAGATAAAGAAGGGCAAATGTATCATGTTACTGAAGATAATTTGTATTTAATTCCAACAGCCGAAGTACCTGGAACCAATATTTTTAGAGATGTGGTTTTAAGTGAAAGCGAGTTACCAATTGGTGTTACAGGTTACACACCGTGTTTCCGTCGTGAGGCAGGAAGTTATGGTGCACATGTAAGAGGATTAAATAGGTTACACCAATTTGATAAAGTTGAAATTATTCGTGTGGAACACCCTAGTAAATCTTACGAAGCTTTAGATGGCATGGTGGATCATGTAAAAGATATTTTAAAAGAACTAAAATTGCCATACAGAATTTTGCGTTTGTGCGGAGGTGATACCTCTTTTGCATCTGCATTAACTTACGATTTTGAGGTGTTTTCTACGGCTCAAGATAGATGGTTAGAAATCTCTTCTGTTTCAAATTTTGAAACCTTTCAAGCAAATCGATTAAAACTCCGATTTAAAAATAGTGAAGGTAAAAATGAGTTGGCTCATACATTAAACGGAAGCTCTTTAGCACTTCCAAGAGTGTTGGCTGGAATTCTTGAAAATTACCAAACTAAAGATGGTATTTTGGTTCCAGAAGTGCTTCAATCTTACACAGGTTTCAAAATAATAAATTAAAGTATATTCCTACAAAAAAATTGAATTCATTTCATTAATTACGATGAAATGCAATTTACTCATGCTGTTTAACGAAAAACATCCGTTTTCTTTGAATAAGTAATTTATATTTCACAAGTTCGCTAAACCAAAATCTATTTAACCTACTTATTATGAAGAATGTTAAGCGCATTGTCCTATTAATTGCTTTGATTTTTTTCGCAACTCAAGTTTTATCTTCAGATTTCCAATTGTTTGAATCCGAAGATAACACATCAACCATTGCGAAAAAATAGAGATTTATTCAAACAAAATCTTTATTACAATACAATAATATTTTTGGAAAATAGTCGTTCTTGATTACTCAAGTATATAAAGACTGTCCCCAATCGAGTATTTAATTAACAAGTAGTTAATAGTAAATTATTTTTGGTTGGTAAGTGCCCGATTTTTATCGGGCACTTTTTTTTATGAAACTTTATTTTGTGGAGTCTTTTTAGCGAACAGAAATTAGTTAGTTGAATTAATCCCGATGACCATCGGGACCTCATAATCAAAATTAATTATATATTAATTTTTACAATATCAACACTCTACATTTGTTATATTTACCACATGCGATATCTTTTATACATTTTCTTAATAGTTTCTGGTGTTTTGTATTCTCAAAACACAACACTTGCTGATGACTATTTCGAAAAAGGTGAGTATGAAAAGGCA
>NZ_JBATHX010000201.1:0-5781 GCF_049667265.1 Algibacter sp.
ATTATAGATTTTGAAATGGGTACATCGAACCCAGAATTTGTAATCGCGCGTATGGCGAATGCAGATACTAGAATCGTATCGCTAACGATTACTGAGGGAGGTTATAATTTTAACTCGACTACAGGAGATTTCAATTTTGAAAATCCTGACATTCAACGCGAACTTAAAAACCCAAAGGACCCGAGAACCGTTTATGGTTTTTTAACTGCGGCCTTAAAAAGACGTCGAGATGCAGGACTGCCTGCTTTTACAATTTTGATTTGCGACAATATCGAACACAATGGTGATATGGCACGTAAAATGCTACTCACTTTTGCCGAAGCACAAGACCCAGAATTAGCAAAATGGATTGCTAAAGAAGTCTGCTTCCCTAATAGTATGGTAGATCGTATTACACCAGTAACAACAAAAGCCGATATCGAAACTCTAGCACAAATGTATGGTGTAAAAGATGAGTGGCCAGTTACCTGCGAACCTTATATACAATGGGTAGTAGAAGATAAATTTTCGAACGGCAGACCTGAGTTCGAAAAAGTAGGCGTACAATTTGTACCCGATGTGGGGCCTTATGAAAAAATGAAACTGCGATTGCTGAATGCTGGTCATTCTGTCTTAGGGCTTTTGGGAATCATCCATGGACACCCCACTATTAATGCATGTATTGAAGATGAAACCTTTGCCACTTATTTGCGTGCTTTTATGGATACAGAAGCCACACCTGTTTTAGGAGATATAAAAGGCATTAATTTAGAAGACTACAAAGATAGTCTGCTAGAACGTTTTGGTAACCCGAATATTAAAGATAGTGTTGGCCGAATTTGTATGGAAAGCTCTGCCAAATTACCTAAATTTTTAATTGCTACAATTCATGAGAATTTAGCAACAGGTGGAAGTATCAAATTTGCAACATTGGTAATTGCTGCTTGGTGTTATTATAGCGATAAAGGAATAGATAGGCACGGGCAACCCATTGAAATTGTTGATGCTATGAGTAGCGAACTTCATCAAGCGGCAAAACAAACCGCAATAGATACATTGGCCTTTATAGGACAGGAATCCCTTTTCGGGAATCTTATAAAAAATGAACGGTTTACAAAGTTGTATACCGAAATGGTTCAGAAAATCTATAAAGATGCCAATATCAAAAAGTATATGTTGGAAATGATTTAATATCAAAAAAATTGAAAAAATACATGTTGCCAAAAAATGGAGTAGCATTAAATACTAAATTAAACTAGTTATGAAACAGATTGTGTGTTTTGGAGAGGTGCTGTGGGATATGCTGCCTACAGGTAAAAAATTAGGTGGAGCACCACTTAATGTAGCTCTAAGAATGCAAAGTTATGGTTGTTTAACCAAGCTAATTAGCAGTATAGGAAATGATGCTGCTGGTAATGGTATTGTAGCACAGATGAAAATGTATAATGCAAAAACTGACCACCTTCAAGTTAGCCAAAATCACGCCACAAGTGAAGTGTTGGTAACTCTAAATGATGCAGGGTCTGCATCTTATGATATAAAAATGCCTTGTGCTTGGGATGATATTCAGCTTTTAGAAAAAGACAAAACTATTGTTAATGCTGCAGATGCTTTCATATATGGTAGTTTGATTGGTCGTCAGCATACTTCAAGAGAAACGTTATTTGCTTTACTCAAATTCTCTCAATTTAAAGTTTTTGACGTAAACCTTCGGGCCCCACACTACGAATTGAATACCCTTTTAACTCTAATGAAACAAGCCGACTTTATAAAGTTTAATGATGATGAAATCTTTGAACTTTCCTTGGCTATGAGTGGCAAGAAGTTGTCTTTAGAGGATAGTATTCGTTTTTTTTCGGAAGAAACCCAGACACCTAGTATATGTGTAACAATGGGGGCTGATGGCGCTGTGTTATTTCAAGACAACGCGTTTGTTTATAACAAAGGATATCATGTACAAGTGAAAGATACTGTTGGAGCTGGAGACTCTTTTCTTGCTACACTAATTTATCAACTACTTACTGGTGCAAATGCAGTTACGGCACTTGATTATGCCTGTGCAGTAGGAGCTATTGTAGCATCAAAAGCGGGAGCTAATCCATTAATAACCGACAAAGAAATTCAAGAGACAATGAACTAACCTAAGCAATAATAAATTGATATTTATCATATATAGAATATAACTTTTAAAACGAGTTCCTTATAATTATTTAACCTTAATGCTGAAAATTTAATTGCAGTATATACATTTTTAAAATTATTTTTCATGAAAAGAATAGCGCATTTCATCCTAATTTGTACAGTTCTTTATTCATGTGCAAAACCAGTAAATCAAGAATTTAAAACTAAAACCATGTTTAAACCTTTTACACCACCAATTACCTACGACGATGCAAAAAAGCAAGCCATAGAAATCCTTAATCAAATGACCATCGATGAGAAAATCTCATTAATAGGTGGTTACAACATGTTTTATACAAAAGGATTTGAAAAGTTTAATATACCAGCACTGTATTTATCTGATGCAACACAAGGTGTTAACATACGACCAGAGCTTCCTAATCAACTTGAAAAATCTGTAGCTTTTCCTAGCACTATTGCATTAGCTAGTACATGGAATACAGCATTGTCAAATAGTTACGCCAAATCTATTGGCGAAGAATGTAGAGCTGGTGAAATAGCTGTATTGTTAGGTCCTGGTATGAATATTTATAGAATATCTCAAAATGGTAGAAACTTTGAATACGCTGGTGAAGACCCATACTTGGCTGCTCGTATGGTAGAAAACTATGTATTGGGAATGCAAAATACAGGTACTATAGCTACATTAAAGCATTTTGTTGCGAATAATACAGACTATAAAAGAAGAACCTCAAATTCAGTAGTGGATCAGAGAGCATTACGTGAAATTTATATGCCAGCATTTGAAGCTGGCGTTAATGCAGGTGCAATGGCTGTTATGACTTCCTATAATTTAGTAAATGGAGAGTATGCAGGACAAAGCAAGGACGTTATTACAGGACTTTTACGTGAGGATTTAGGCTTTAAATGGTTGGTTATGAGTGATTGGTGGTCTGTATATGATTCCGAAAAAGTTATAAAATCTGGACTTGACTTGGATATGCCTGGGGAGCCAAGAGCTGAATATCCTGATTATATGAAAAAGGATGAATTCTTTTTACGTTCTTCCGCAAAATCGCTTCTCGAAGATGGTAAAGTTGAAGAAGCAGATATTGATAGAATGGTAACTAACATATTAACCACACAGATAGCTATGGGGCTTCTAGAACGCCCTATTAAAGATACTAGCTATTTTGAAAATTTCAATGACCATATTGAAGTTGCTTTACAAACAGCGCGAGAAAGTATGGTCCTTCTTAAAAACAACGGAGTTTTACCAATTAGTAAATCAGAAGATATTTCAATTTTACTTACGGGAGAATACTCCGATAAAATTCCTTGTGGTGGTGGTGCAGCAGAAGTTAAAGGTTATGATAATGTAACCATGCTTGCAGCACTTAAAGAGGTATATGGAAGTAAAGTTACTTACTTGGAAAATCCTGATAATCAAACTATAAAAAATGCTGATTATGTGATTTATAGTGCTGGGACATTTGATTCTGAAGGCTGGGATAAATCGTTTGATTTTCCAGAAACCGTCAATAAAGAAATCAAAAATATAGCGTCGCTAAATGAGAATACTATTGTAGCTGTAAGCTCTGGTAGTGGCATGAATATGACCGAATGGAACGATGAAGTTGCAGGCTTAATTTATAGTTGGTATCCAGGGCAAATTGGGTTTAAAGCTTTTGCTGAAATAGTGGCGGGCATTACCAATCCATCAGGTAAATTGCCCATTACCATAGAGAAAACCTTTAAAGATTCGCCAGGTAGTGATTACATCCCTGAAGGCAAAGAACTATACACAGGTTGGCAAGAAGATCATAAGATTATAGACCCAATAATAGATGTTAAATATAATGAAGGCATATTTGTTGGTTACCGTTGGTACGAGAGCAAAGCTATTGAACCACTTTATAACTTTGGCTTTGGCTTGTCTTACACAAGTTATGAATACAGTAATTTGAAGATTGAGCACCCATCAATCAAAGTAGGTTCATCCATAAATTTTAAAATTGATATTAAAAACACAGGAGATATGGATGGACAGGAAATAGTTCAAATCTATGTTCGCGATATAGAATCTTCTGTGGAACGTCCCTTAAAAGAGTTAAAAGATTTTCAGAAAGTACAATTAAATACAGGAGTTAAAAAAACCTTGCATTTTACGTTAACGGAAAGAGACTTTGCATTTTGGGATGTGAAAACAGAAAATTGGGCAGTTGAGCCAGGGCAATTTGAGATACTGGTAGGGTCTGCATCTAATAATATTTTAGCAAAAGGTCTACTAGACATAGTCCAATAACAATTAAACAATTATGAGCAATAAAGTTTCTATTAAGGAGAAGATAGGTTACGGATTAGGAGATGCAGCAGCTAATATTGGCTGGAGAGGTGTAGGAACATTTTTGTTCATATTTTATACAGACGTATTTGGTTTAGATCCTGTGACCGTAGGTGTGCTGTTTTTCGCTGCGCGTTTGAGCGATGGTATTAGTGATATTACGATGGGTCTTATCGGTGATCGCACCAAATCGAAATACGGTAAATTTCGACCATGGATCCTCTGGACTGCCATTCCTTTGGCGATAAGTTTAGTGCTACTTTTTTCTAGTCCAGACTTTAGTGATTCTGGAAAAATCATTTATGCTTATATTACGTACATCTTTTTTACGCTTATGTACACAGCCAATAACATCCCTTATGGTGCGTTGATGGCAGTTATGTCTGGTGATGACAAAGAACGGACTAGTATTGGAGCGTATAGAATGGTAGGCGCCTTTGGAGGAGGGATTCTTGTTCAAGGAGCATTACTCTTTCTTATTGCCTATTTCGGAAATGTAGATCCTTCAATAGAGATCTCAAAATTGGAGAACAACACGTATCAAGTTGAAATTGCTGCCTCAAGAGATGTGAGTAACGTTAACGTTAAAACAGAGGCTGGTATCGCTACTTTTAAATGGAACAATAATCCTGATTTGAAAGATGAACCTACCGTTGGTAAGAGCTTCGATATGGAATCTGGAAAAACGTATTCCTTTATAGTAGCGGGCGAACCTAATTTAACTTCCGATAACCTTAGAATCATTGATCAAAAAAGAGGTTATAGTTATTCTATGCGTATCATGTCAGTTGTGCTTGCGCTTTTAATGTTTGTTACCTTTTATACAACTAGAGAACGCGTACTACCACTAAAAGGCCAGAAAACTAATTTAAAACAAGATTTTAAGGATCTGTCTACCAATAGACCATGGTGGATATTACTTATTACTGGGTTATTTTCAAGTTCTTATAATGCCATCAAACAAGGTATTATCATTATCTATTTTACTCATTATATACACAATCAATTATTGGCAGCATCCTATCTTGTGGGCTTAATGTTGGTCTCTATTGTTGGTGCGATTTTAATGACTCCATTAAGTAATAAATATGGAAAACGGAAAATGTTTATTTATTCTTTACTTATTTCTGGGGCTGTTATATCGCTGCTAATATTTTGCGATTCAACTGCTGTTGTTGCGATTTTTACAATTGGATTACTTTCAGAACTTATAGGTGCTTTCTTTTCTAGCTTATTCTTTGTAATGTTAGGTGATGCTGCAGATTATTCAGAATGGAAAAATAACCGAAGAGCCACAGGGCTTATTTACTCTGCTGGATCTACTGCAACTAAATTTG
>NZ_JBATHX010000202.1:0-2257 GCF_049667265.1 Algibacter sp.
AAAGGTGTTGAATATAGATATAGTAATAATGTGTCTTTAAATTTTGGTAGCGAAAAAATAAAAACCAATTTCGATATCACACAATCTCATAATAATTATTTAGAGATTTTTAATGATATTAAAGAACAAAACGGTGCGCTTTTAGACTTATATTCAAAAGATAATCAAATTAGAAATGGCTATAACATTGGGTTTGGACTCGAAGCGCAGGCATCAGAAAACCACACCTTAAGTTTTGCAGCAAGAACCATTTTTAACAAGTACGATAATGGTTTAAATAGCACCACCGATATTTATCAAGCAAGCCCTCCCGAATTTTTAGAAATACTTTCTTCACAATCGTTTCGCGAGGGAAATTCGAGTAATTATATTTTTAATTTAAACCATCATTGGAATTTAAGCACCTCCTCAAACATTAGCACCAATATAAGTGTAGGAAGTTATGATACTGAATTAAATACGCTTCAACCAAACACTTATTTTGAACCTGATGGAACTACCATAATAGAAACTGACGATGCCGCATTTGATGCTAATACCAAAATCGACTTATGGTCTGCAAAAATTGATTATGAAAAAGAATGGGACAACATAACGTTTTCGGCGGGATTTAAATATGCACACATTATAACAAAAAATGGTTTTGCTTTTTACAATTATGAAAGCGATGAACCAGTTTTTGACCCAACAAAAAGTAACGATTTTAATTATTCTGAAAATGTAGCTGCTGCTTATGCTAACCTAAACTTGAAACTAAGTGATAAAACAACTCTAAATGCGGGGTTACGGGTGGAGAACACAGCATCTCGTGGCGAATTAATAAGTGATATTGATATTGACAATAAAGACGTGCCAAGGAATTATACCGATTTTTTTCCAAATATTGGAATCTCTTTTGATAATCAAAAAAATCATAGCTTAAGCTTCAATATCGGACGTAGAATAACCAGACCAAATTATCAAGATTTAAACCCGTTTGAAAAGCCAACAAGTCAATTAGTAGTTTGGAAAGGCAACCCCTTTTTAAAACCAAATTATATTATGAACTATCAAGCGTCATATAGTTATAATCAAAAACTTATAGTAACATCTTCATATAGTAAAACCAAAGATTTTTTCTCTAGAATTATTGAAGTTTTAAATGAAAACAATACGCAAATCATTCCCCGAAATATGCAAAAAGCTAATAATTATGCCATTTCTGCAAGCTATCCTTTTACGGTAAATAAATTATGGGATTTTATAGTTTTTGGTAATTTGGCATATCAAACTTTTGAGGGAAATATTGAAGAAACAGTTATCGATTTAAAAAATACGCTTTGGGATTATCGCATTCAAAACAACTTAAAACTACCACATGATATTTTAGTTGATATCACCTTTAACCAACAAAGTAAATGGATTTGGAGAGGCTCTGCATTTATTAAAGGTACTTATGGTTTAAGTTTCGGGATTAGAAAGGATTTTTTAGATAAAAAACTGCAAATACGAATTACAGGAAGCGATATTTTTAGAACAGAAACCGATTATCCATATTATTCAAATTATGGTGGTTTAAATTTAAATGGCGCTTATACAGCAGATAATCAGAGATTTGGTCTTGGTGCCACCTATAAATTTGGAAACCAAAAAGCAAAAACAAAAAGTAAAACAAAAAGTGCATTGGATGATGAGCTAAATAGAATTGGCAATTAAAAAAGTTAGAAAATGGTAAAAACAAAATCAACCAGAATAGAATCTATAGACATTTTAAGAGGCTTGGTAATGGTTATCATGGCTCTCGATCATGTTAGAGATTATTTTCATTATGGCTCGTTTTTTAGTGATCCTACGAATCTTGAAACAACCACACCTTTCTTGTTTTTCACAAGATTTATAACACATTATTGCGCACCCGTTTTTATTTTTTTAGCTGGTACTTCTGCTTATTTATATGGCTCTAAAAAAACGAAACATCAATTGTTTAAATTCTTATTCACTAGAGGGATCTGGTTAGTTTTTTTAGAAATAATTTTGAATAATTTATTTTGGTGGTTTGATGTTGGTTATAGTTTTATTGCACTTCAAGTTATTTGGGCTATTGGCTTATCTATGATGTGTCTTTCGGTTTTAATTTACTTACCTAAAAAAGTACTTTTAACTGTTAGTCTTATTTTAATTGCGGGTCATAATTTGTTGGATAGTATCGTATTAGAAGGCAAAAGCTTTATATCTATTTTATGGTATGTATTGCACCAGCTTCAATTTGTAATGTTTG
>NZ_JBATHX010000203.1:0-5759 GCF_049667265.1 Algibacter sp.
CTAATCTTTTTAATTGAAACATGAAACTAAATTTTATTTGGGCGTTACCACAAGGGTCGGGCTTTACATTGCAAGTCCTCGCACCTCCATTGTCGGGCTGTGGGCTTTCCATTTCTATCCCTGCATGCCGGCAGGCAGGCCTACCACAGTCACCCGCCAAGGTTATTCCATACTGATTAATAAGTAGTCTATTTGTAAGTTTTATGGGTAATTTACCATATAAACCTGCAAAATCTGTTGTTTTCCGTTGATTATTAGCGGTTTAAATTTGCACCCGAATATTAAACCCCAAAGAATAATAAATTAATTATGAAAACAAGTAACAAAAACGTAGTAGAAAGTAAAGTAGGAACAAAAACTAAAACATTTAGCAGCGCAAGCTCATTAGTTTGGAATTCAAAGAGACGTTACATTTAGTATATACTTTCAATTAAAAAGATAAGACCTTCTGAAAAGAAGGTCTTTTTTTTGGTATTAATTTTACCTGTTATATTCTTCCTTTAAAATTAAAATATCCTGAAGTAGGCGACTAATATCCTCCGAATTAGTGCCATCATAAAACCCTCTTATCTGGCGTTTTTTATCAATAAGCATAAAGTTTTCGGTATGTACCATATCAAAAGGTCCACCATCGCCGTTGTCTTTCACGGCTAAATAGCTTTGTCTGGCTAATTTGTAAATTTCTTTCTTATCACCCGTAACTAAGTTCCACTTTTTATCATTTACACCTTTTTTAATGGCATACCTTTTTAACTGGGCAACGGAATCTATTTCTGGAGTAACCGAATGTGATAAAAGCATCACCTCATCATCATTTAAAATAGTATTCTGAATTTCGACCATATTGGTGGTCATAATAGGACAAATAGTTTGGCAGGTTGTAAAAAAGAAATCGGCAACGTAAATTTTATCCTTGTAATCGTTTTGGGTAATCGTTTTACCGTTCTGATTAATCAATCGAAAGTCAGCTATTTTATGATATTTTTTTTGATGCTGAATGGTACTGTCAACAAGTTCTGTACTTACCATGGTTGGCTGATAAATAGGAAGCGGTTGATAAACACTTAATGTGTTATAAATAATGGCAATAATTATAATAGAAATGACGCCAAATACTATGGCGAACAGTTTATAATCTTTAAAAAAAGATAACATTTTTAGAGCTTTTACGTTAAAACAAAACAAAAATACAACCAATTTCAGTTTCCAAAAACTTAAACCAGACATAAATTATTGTTAAATCAAGTAGCATTAGACGAATGGCTTTTTAAACTTGGTTTAAAAGCTTACTTTTGTGCGATTATAAAAAAAAATTGTAGATGTCAGTATTTTTAATAAAAGGAGCTCAGTTACTTTTGAGCCTTTCCATATTAGTTGTTTTACACGAGCTAGGGCACTTTATTCCTGCTAAAATTTTTAAAACTAGAGTAGAGAAATTTTACTTATTTTTTGATGTAAAATTCTCATTGTTTAAAAAGAAAATAGGCGAAACTGTTTACGGTATTGGTTGGTTACCTCTTGGAGGTTATGTGAAAATTGCAGGTATGATTGACGAAAGTATGGATACTGAGCAAATGGAAAAAGAGCCACAACCATGGGAGTTTCGTTCTAAACCAGCATGGCAACGTTTAATTATTATGCTAGGTGGTGTTACGGTTAATTTTATTTTAGCTATTGTTTTGTTTATTATCATGCTTGCTGTTTGGGGCACGAATTATAACACAAAAGATAGTGTAAAATATGGCTATGGCGTTTCAAAAACATTGGAAGGATATGGGTTTCAGCAAGGCGATAAAATTATTTCGATAAATGACGAGCTAATAGAAGACTTAACCATTCCTATCAATAAATATTTAATGTTTCGAGAAGTTGGAAATGTTAAAGTAGAGCATTCAAATGGCGACATAGAAACCATAAAGCTACCTGAAGATATTGGAACCCAACTTTTTGAAGCTGGTGATCTCCCTGCTTTGGAGCCACGTTTTCCTTTTAAAGTAGATTCTGTTGTTCCAGATTTACCAGGAGCAAAGGCAGGATTGCTGGCAAATGATAAAATAGTAGCCATTAATGGCAAGCCTGTTAATTATTTCTTCGATTTGGCATATGGGTTAAAAAACCGAGATGGTGAAAAAATAAATCTTCAAGTAGAGCGAGATAACAATAATTTTGAGATTGAAATTATCCCAAACGAAGAAAATAAAATTGGTTTTCAACCAATGCCAACGGATTTAGACTATATAGAATTCAATAATAAAGATTATTCATTATCTGAAAGTGTTTCAGGCGGTTTTAGTCAAGCCTATTGGGAGGTTAAAGATTATTTAGCACAGTTTAAATATATATTTACAAAAAAGGGAGCATCTCAAATTGGAGGTTTTGCGGCTATTGGTCAAATGTTTCCTCCGGTTTGGAACTGGCAAGCATTTTGGTATTTAACAGCGTTTTTATCTATCATGCTAGGCGTTTTAAACCTGTTACCAATACCTGCTTTAGATGGTGGCCATGTTACGTTTTTACTATATGAAATGGTTTCTGGAAGAAAGCCTGGAGATAAATTTATGGAGTATGCACAAATGGTTGGTTTCTTTATTTTAATAGCCTTAGTTTTGTTTGCAAACGGTAATGATATTTATAAAGCGATTTTTGGTTAAAATTTCTTTAAAAAATATTTGTAGTAATTAAAAAACAACATATATTTGCACTCGCAAAAGCGAAAAAGCACACTCCTTCTTAGCTCAGTTGGTTAGAGCATCTGACTGTTAATCAGAGGGTCCTTGGTTCGAGCCCAAGAGAAGGAGCAAAACAAAACCCGATACGAAAGTGTCGGGTTTTATTGTTTTAATATTTGTTATGTCTTTAGTTTAGTAGAGCTTTTGCAGCCTCAATAGTTTTTTTAGAATTTCCAACAAAAATCTTATCCCCAATTATAATAACAGGTCTACTTAAAAAGGTGTAATGGTCTAAAATATAGTGTTTAAAATCGCGTTCTGTTAAATCTTGATTTTTCAAATCCATTTCTTTGTATAATTTCGCTCGCTTACTAAAAAGCGTTTCATAACTTCCTGCTAGGGCTTTCATAGCTTCAACTTGCTTAACAGTAATGGGTTCAGATTTAATATCCTGTAGAATAAACTCAGAGGATAAATGCAACTCTTTTATAATTCGTGTACATGTATTACAGGTTTTTAAATAGTATACTTTTTTCATTTAATAAGTGTAATTTAACTAGGGTTAATGAAAATTCAGATAGGATTCGACTTCCGAAAAAGGAATTACGAATTCTACAATATCACTAGCGTATGGTGCGATTTCATAGGTATTGTATAATAAAACTACCCCTTCTTCACTATATCCAATATTTGCAGGCAGCTTGAATTCATCATTATCTGAAAGCACGGTTTCATCCTCCGTTGTTTCTTTAAAATAAGATTTAGCCAACGTTTTGAATGCTTCTACGTTATCAAATAAGTTATTGGTTTGAATACGCTTTCCGTTATTAGCATCAAAATTTAAAAAGGAAATTGTTAATTCGCCTTGTGCGCCTCCAGTATTTGTAAATGTGGTGATGGCTATACTAATTAATTCTGTTGATTGATACATGATTTCACCATCAATTTGTGCTTCCCAAGGTTGATCCGATTCAGGAAAATCATTTTTAAAGGCCTGGTATTCTTCATTAAAGGAGTCAATACTTTCTTTTATTGAAGATGAAGTAATCTCATCTGGGTTTCCTATTTGTAAGGCAGAAATGATTATTTTTTGTATTTCAGAATTTATAGGATTGGAAATACTATTATTACCGTTAGCCTGCGGAATATTCACTTGTACAATGGAATTGCTTTGTGTAGTATAGTTAGTATCTAAAAAAACAGTTTTCTGTTCTTCATTGCAGCTAAAAAGAGCCAAGAAACAGCAAAAGCTAATAAGGTGTTTATAATAATGCATACAATAAATTTTTACCTAGTTTAAAGGTAATTATTGCAATTGAATTGAAAAAGGATTCCACCTAATAAAAGATTGATATTTTTCTAAAAAATATTTTTCTTGCGTAGGTTTAATTAAAAAAAAATCAAGGATACTGAAAGTGTTTACTTTTGCAGAATTTTTAGGCAGTATAGAATCACTTTTAGGACACCATACTTCAAGTATGTCAAAAGTAAAAAGAGAGAAACAGGTGTTTTAGGGTAACTAATCGCAGATATGGTTGATTTAATTACAGACTTAAAGCAAGCAATAAGGTTGTTTTAATCTAAATAATAGATATAACCAACATTTAACCATACTAACCAATCATTATACTTGTTTGAAGGTAATTGATGGTCTAAACCGTCAACATCATCACTAAAATAATATTGCCATCTTAAATCCAACATTAAGTCAGAAATTTTGGTAAGCTTATATCTCACTCCAACACTTGTAACGACTGACCACGTACTACCTGGCGAGGCATCAACAGAACCATCTTCCCAACCAGTATAAAAATTACTTGAGTCGGTAACGTCACCATAAGCCAACGGATTTGGATTATCGTATGTTGTGCTTACCTCTGGAGTATAGGATGTATAATGAACTCCTAAACTTACAAAAGGTGCAAAATTATATGCAAATCCTTGAAAATCGCGAATACTTAAAGGGAAAAATTCTATTTGCGTTCCAATGTCTAAATTTTTAGCGACACCTTTATGGCCTCTTAATTGATTGGCCTCAATGGTTGTTCGTGAAGGATCAATCCATTTACCAAGGTGTTCCAAGTTGGTTTTATTATAAGAAATTTCATTTCTTAATTTAAAATGATCATTAAAATAGGTATCCGTTGTGTAGCAATTACAATCTGCTCTATAAGCAAAGTTCAAATAATGAACAATACCTATTCCAAATCCAGAGTTACCAAAATTCGTTTTTGAGTCTTCACGAACACCATAGTCTGATCTAAATTGAAGCGGACCAGCAATAACACCAACTTCATGAGAAAAGCCTAATTGTGCGTTTGCAGTTTGAACAATAAGAAACAAGCAAAAAATTGAAGCTAAATGTTTCAAGTTAAGCATAAAAGGTTTATTTTTTTGAGGGCATTATTAAAGACAAATATATAAAAACTAGTAAAACAAACAAATATTAATAAATTGTGTAAAAATGATAAAAAAATTTGTTGCGAAATTCAAAAAAAAATACATAGTTTTTTGAAGATAACGTATATTTGTATCGATAAATTACTTATTTAATAAATAACGATGCAATAATTTTATATATGAAACAAAGTATTCAAGCATTTTTAGCTGAAGTTGAAAAAAGAAATGGCCATGAACCAGAGTTTTTACAGGCCGTTGAGGAGGTTGCAGAAACAGTTATTCCTTACATAGTTAAACATGATATTTATTATGGTAAAAATATTCTGCTTAGAATGGTTGAGCCAGAACGATTGATTTCTTTTAGAGTCTCTTGGGTAGATGATAGCGGTGAAATACAGGTAAATAGAGGTTATAGAATTCAAATGAATTCTGCCATTGGCCCGTATAAAGGTGGTTTGCGTTTTCATCCTACTGTAAATGCAAGTATTTTAAAGTTTTTAGCTTTCGAACAGGTATTTAAAAATTCCTTAACAACCTTACCAATGGGAGGAGGTAAAGGCGGTAGTGATTTTGATCCAAAAGGTAAATCGGATAACGAAATTATGCGTTTTTGCCATGCTTTTATGAGTGAGTTGTTTCGCCATATTGGAGCCAATACTGATGTGCCTGCCGGTGATATTGGAGTAGGAT
>NZ_JBATHX010000204.1:0-2621 GCF_049667265.1 Algibacter sp.
CGCTATCAATTATTAATCCTAAGGTTTTAACTGCATGACTTGCCGTTACATTACTGCCAACTCTTACAATACTCCAATCTTTATTATTTGAAATACTTTCAATATCCCAAACATCGCCATGTAACCAGGTAGATTGGGTTGCCCAAGCACCAACAGTTGCCGTTACATATGGCATCGGAGCCGTTTGATCTTGAATGGTTGTAATGTTATATAATGTTAGTGAATTATTATTTCCTGAATAATCTGTTGTTACTCTATTTACAATATCAGTCATTGGGTAATACCCAATTAAGTTATTCCAAGAAATTTTAGTTATCGTTGGTAAATCAATGATATCTTTGGGTATTACTGTACCGCTTACCATACCAGAATTATCACCAATTTCTTGGTATACCATTTGTTGTATTTGGCTTTCGGTTAAAACCGTATTAAAAACTCTAACTTCATCAATATTTCCTCTAAAGTATTGTTTATTACTAACATTACTTGATAACCTACCTACTTCAAAATTAGCATTACTAGAATTTGTGTTTTCTATAGCTGCTCCAGTTGCTGAAACGGTTTGTGAACCTACAAGAACCCCATCGACATAAAGCTGCAAAAGGCCGGTGGTACTTGTATAAGTGCCCGTAATATGATGCCATTCATTTAGAACCAAAAACCCTGGAGAGGTAATTGTTTTTTGAGCAACACCAGCTGCTTTTATAACAAAACTTGGGGTCCAGCCATTTTTTAAAAATAGTTTACACCCAGAATCTTCACCCGCAATAACCATATCGCTTCCCGTTGGATTACCACGCTTTACCCAAGCCATGATAGTCACATCATGTAAACCATCTATAAAACTAGACGTTGATAAATAATCATCTAAACCATCAAAATCTATAGTTGCTGAGGCTGGTGGGTTAACATCAAAGAAATCACGATAATCTAAATCGCCGCCTAAAAGGGCATCGCTATCTACATCTCCAAAAGAACTTGTTAGGTCTGCAACGTCTCCAATAGTCACCTCATCATTTATGTCTAAATACAAAAGAATAGAATCAAAAACATCATCTAATCCATCATTATCAGAATCAATACCGCTTAAAATATCTACGTCCCCGTTTTCTTCAATATCTGGCGTACCATCATTATCAGTATCACTATCTAAGTAATCTGGTGTACCATCTCCATCGGTATCTTCTAAGTTATCCAAGTCGGTTCCACCCATGGAAGATTCATAGTTATCATCTAATCCATTGCCGTTAGCGTCTGTAATACTTGCACTAAGTGCACTAGGCGCGATATATCCAATAGTAGGCTGTGCTTCTACATTATCTGGTATACCATCATCATCACTATCTATATCTATGTAATCAAATTGACTATCTCCATCTCTATCCAAACATGCTGATGCATATCCTTCATCAAAATTTACGTCATCATTCATACTAACAACAAAACTATAAGTTCCAGCAGGGATTGATACAACACCCTCCGATAGTAACCAAGGCGTATTTTCAGAATCACCTCCAATTGGAGTAACGGCAAAAGTGCCGCTATCTGCAACAAGGGTACCAGAACTTCCGGTACTACCAGTAAACACCCGTAAACGTGCCGTACCTGTTGAAAAACCATCTCGGGACGAGAAATATCCTCCATATGTTAATTCTGCACTAAAACCAACAATGAATGATTGATAAAAATCGTTTGACCCTGAAGCAATATCAAGATAATATTGATCTTCACCATCACCCGTTAACGGATTAGCATCTTCAAAAGGACCACCATTTCCATAATCATACCCTCCAGCTCCATCAACCTTTACGATATTAGCACTACTTCCTCCTCCTAAAATCCAAGGGGAAATATCTACGCCAATATTATTTCCATTACTTAGTCCTGTTTTGTTATTAAAGCCACTATCAACCAAGAGGTTTTGGCATTCCAATGCATCAATAATACCATCATTATCATCGTCTAAGTCCGTTGAATCAGCTATTCCATCTCCGTCGCTGTCTTGTGCGTAAATAGTATTTGAAAACAATAATATTGTTACAAATAATATTTTTAAAAGTAGAAATTTTTTCATAGGCTAAATCGTAAATTCGTTTAATCACCTAACGGACTTTAATTAACCTAAATTTTTAGTTAAAAGGATGTGATAATTAATTAGGCACGGAAATTTTAACTAAAAAATTGTAAATCAAGGAAATTTAAGCAATTATGGGTGCTAAATTAGTACAAAATTTCAACAAACGCTAATTAAAAACAGTTTAAGAGATACTATAAGTCGATGAAATACACTATTTTATGAGATTTAGACTTAAAATGCTTATTTATAAAAAAGACCACTCAAAAAAGTAGTCTTTTAAAATATCAATATGTAATAAAGATTATTTTATAATTATTTTTTTAGTTAACACTTCACTAGTTTCAGTTTTCATGAAAACCACATAAGCGCCTGTTGCAATATTATTAAATTGTAATCCGTTTTCCAATCGTTCTCTCGATACATCTTCCAATTCAAAAACAGATTGCCCAAGCATATTAACTAGCGATAATTTACTTACAGCAGTATTTAGTTTTTTAACATATAGTGTGTTGGTTGTATTCTGATAATACTTATAGTTTTCTAC
>NZ_JBATHX010000205.1:0-1976 GCF_049667265.1 Algibacter sp.
GTGAGCATATCGCGATTAAAGAAGCTCAAAAATTAAACATTCCAATTTTTGCAATGGTTGATACCAACTCTGATCCACGTCAAGTTGATTATGTTATCCCTGCAAATGATGACGCTTCTAAATCGATAGATAAAATCTTAACGCATGTAGCGGCTGCCGTATCTGGTGGATTAGCTGAACGTAAAGCTGAAAAAGACGTATCTGGAGAAGATAAAGAAGTTAAAAAAGCTAAAAAAGAGGCGAAAGCTAAAGCAGGAGATGAAAAAGCAGCTCCTAAAGCTAAAAAAGCAGCTCCAAGCAAAAAAGCAGCTGCTGAAGAAGAAGAATAAAAACACGATTAAAACATTTAAAGTCGTTTGATTCTTTTCTTTATTGAAAATAAATTGAACGACTTTTTTAAATTATAATAACTATGAGTACTACAGTAAAAATTACAGCCGCTGAAGTAAATAAATTAAGACAAGCGACGGGTGCAGGTATGATGGACTGCAAAAAAGCATTGGTTGAAGCTGAAGGTGATTTTGATAAAGCTATTGATGTTCTTCGTAAAAAAGGACAAAAAGTAGCTGAAAAAAGAGCTGACAGAGATTCATCTGAAGGTGCTGCTGTTTCTAAAATTAATGCAGACCAAACTGAAGGTGTTGCCATTGTTTTAGGATGTGAAACTGATTTTGTTGGTAAAAACGAAAACTTTTTAGCATTAGCAAATCAATTAGCGGATATCGCATTAAATGCTAGCTCTAAAGAAGACTTTTTAGCTGCCAAAATTGGAGGCATGACTGTTGCTGAAAAATTAGTTGAGCAAACAGGTGTGATTGGTGAAAAACTTGAAATTACATCATTTGAGAAATTAAAAGCTGCTTATGTTGGAACTTACGTTCACATTAATAAAATCGCTGCTTTAGTTGGTTTAACTGCTAAAGTTAATAATGCAGAAACTTTGGTTAAAGATGTAGCTATGCAAGTAGCTTCAATGGGGGCAACTAAGTTATCTTATAAAGATTTTGATCCGGCATTTGTAGCATCAGAAACAGAAGCTAGAATCGCTGTTATTGAAAAAGATAATATTGAATTAGGACGATTAGGTAAAACACTTAAAAATGTACCAACTTATATTTCAATGGCTCAATTAACTCCTGAAGTTATGGCTAAAGCTGAAGAAGCAGCAAAAGCTGAATTGAAAGCTGAAGGTAAACCAGAACAAATCTGGGATAAAATTTTACCAGGAAAAATGGATCGTTTCATTTCTGATAATACCACTTTAGATCAAGAAAAATGTTTACTTGATCAAAGATTTATTAAAGATGATAAGAAAACTGTTGCTGAATATGTTTCTACTTACGGTGCTGTTGAAATCTCTGGTTTCAAACGTGCTACAGTAGGATAAACAATTCCGCGAAAGCGATTATCCAATAAAAAATCAAACCACTATTCTAAATTAGACTAGTGGTTTTTTTTATTCAAAAAATCGAGTTTCATATAAATTCAAAAAATAAAAAATTGTGTAGCTTTGCCAAACCTCAAAAACTAAATATAAATACCAATGAAATATAATAGAATTCTTCTAAAATTATCTGGTGAAGCATTAATGGGAGAACGCCAATATGGTATAGACCCAGACCGATTAGCAGAATATGCCCAAGACATAAAAACCATTACAGATTTAGGCGTAGAAGTAGCCATTGTAATTGGTGGTGGAAATATTTTTAGAGGTGTTGCAGGCGCTAGTAAAGGCATGGATCGTGTACAAGGCGATCATATGGGCATGCTAGCAACGGTTATTAACGGTTTAGCCTTACAAGGCGCTTTAGAAGATGCTGGTATACCAACGAGATTACAATCGGCCATTAAAATAAATGAAGTTGCAGAACCTTTTATTAGAAGAAGAGCCATGCGTCATTTAGAAAAAGGACGTGTAGTTATTTTTGGTGGTGGAACAGGAAATCCTTATTTTACTACCGATTCGGCTGCTGTTT
>NZ_JBATHX010000206.1:0-10436 GCF_049667265.1 Algibacter sp.
AATTTAGTTTATGGTAATTTAATGGATAAGATGACTGGTTACTTATTCTATTTTATCTGAGACCATCTGAATATTACCCTATTTTAAATTGTTGTATTATTTAATACTTCTGCAATTTATAATTGTACTATGATTTTTTTGTATTTGAGAATAAATGCGTTGTGTCTCTAAGTAAATAACATCAAACTGCTTAACTATGAGCTACATAGAACTTGGCTTTACACCTAATAATAAGTTGATAGTAAACATGCTTAAAATACAAATAGGGTGGGATTTTAAAATAAATGAAGTGAGTTTATAATAGTAAATAAGCTTAAACTGTCTTTAAAAACATAATGTTTTTGATTAAAGTTTGAAACTTGTTTACTAGAATATAAATTGTTGAAATATAATGGAGAAACTAAGACTATTTTAGGTACTATATTTTTCTTTTAATTCAGAGGCATATTTACCTGGAGTAACATTATAATGCTCTTTAAAGCTTTTACTAAAATGCGTACGGCTCTTAAAACCTGTCATGGTAAATACCTCATTAACAGATAGGTTATTTATACTTAAATACTCTGCAGCTTTTTTAAGCCTATAAGATTTTAATAACTCAAATGGAGATTGGTTTGTAAGTGCTTTTACCTTTTGGAAAAAATGTGTTCGATTTAGATATAGTTCTTTTGCAAATTGGTTTAAATCAAGTTCAGAATTATCTAAATTATCGGCCATTAAACTGTATAATTTTTCCAGAAATGCATTATCATTTCTATTATTTAAATTATTTTCTTTAGTTAATGGTATGCCTATTTGAAAACGTTCGCGTAGTTGTTTTCTATTGTTTAGTAAAGTTTCCGTTCTAGTAATTAAGTGCTGTAAATTAAATGGTTTATTTATATATGCATCAGCCCCATCCCTAATGCCTCGTATGGTATCTTCAATATTGGTAAGAGCAGTTAATAAAATTACCGGGATATGACTTGTTTTAATGTCTGCTTTTATTGTCCTACATAAAGCTAAACCATTTAATTCGGGCATTTGCACATCGCTAATTACAATATCTGGCCATTCGTCTTCCATGGCATCCAAACATTCTTGCCCGTTTTTAAAAGATTTTATTCTAAAGAATTTAGAAAGTGCATTAGATACATACATCCTCATATCTAAGTTATCTTCGGCATAAAAAATTAAGGCTTCAGAAAAATTATTATCTACTGCAATATTGCTAGGATTGTTTTTTGCTACTAGCTGTGTACTAATTTCAAAATCTTTTTCAGCAGATAAAATAACTTCTTCTATTTCTTGTTGCTCATCTGAAGTATGTTTTTTAACAATTGGTAATTTAATGTTAAAGACTGACCCTTTGCCTAATTTGCTATCAACATTAATATAACCATAATGCATCTCAACCAATAATTTAGAAAAGGCTAATCCTATACCAGAACCGCTAGTGTGAATGTTTTCATATTTATGAGATTGATAGAATCGTTCAAAAATATGTGATAAATCCTTTTCGTCAATTCCTTTCCCCGTATCACTTATAGATATTGTTAGATCTTTATCATTACTACAAAATTCAATTTTTATAGCATCATTAGGCTTGGTATATTTAAAAGCATTATTAATTATATTATTAAATACTTTCTCTAATTTATCTTTATCTGCCGATACTATAATGTTCTCGCCACAATCCTTAATCTCTAGTTTTTTATTTTCATTTTGCGCAAAAAACGCAAAATCTTTAACAAGTTCGTTTATAAAAGTATTAAAAGAAAAACGTGAATAATTCATTTTTAAAACTTTTGCTTCTGCTTTTTGAAAATCATGCACTTGATCTACCAAACGTGATATTTTTTTTGATTGGCGTTGCATCAAATCTAATTTTTCTTTAACGTCTTGGTTGTTTTTAAAACGATCTAATAAAATAGAAATTGGTCCAGAGATTAATGTTAGAGGTGTTTTAATTTCATGGGATATATTTGAGAAAAAACGAAGTTTTTCATCATTTATCTTTTTCTCATTATCTTTTTCTAAATGCTCTATTTCTAAATTATGATTTAAAGTTTGGATTCGTAAAATTATTTTTACTACAACAAAAGCTAAAAGTGAAGCCATTAAAAAGTAAAGTATATAGGCCTGTGTTGTTTTCCAGAATGGTGGTGTTATGTTAATTTTTAAGTTTTTAGGTTCTGTCCATTTGTTTAATGAGTTTGAAGCCATAACACTTAATGTGTAATTTCCCGGTTGAAGTCCATTAAATGAAATTTGGTGCTCACTTGAAGGAACTTCAATCCATTCATCATTAATTGGCAGTAATTTATATCTTAAACCATGATTGTCCGGGTTTGAAAAATGTAGCGATATTATGCCAATAGAAAATACATTTTCGCTATGTTTTAGGGTAATTTCATTCATTTCTGCTAAGCGTCTATCAAGCAGTACTCTATTTGAAATGGTTTCACCAGGTAATACGAATTTGTTAAATACTTTTAAATCTTCAAATTCTAACTTGGGTAGCGATTCTTTATTCGATATCATTTCCGGATTGAAATAACAGAAGCCATCTAATGCAGATAAAATCATTAAATTATTGTCAAGTGTTCCTCCTGCAAACCAAAAATCTTCATAAGGCAAACCATTTTCTTTGGTAAATTTTCTAATACTTAAATCTTTTGTATCTATTTTATTTAATCCAATATTTGTAGATACCCACAAATTATGTTCCTTATCAAAAAGAATATTTTTAATAACATTATTAGAAAGACCATTTTTTTCTGAAAGAGGAATAAAAAATGGTTTTTCATCACTTTTTAAAACTTTACACAATCCACCTCCTTCTGTGCCTACCCAAAATTCTTCATTAGGTAATCTAACCATTGAGGTTACAAAGTTGCTGGAAATGCTTTTTTTGTTATTGGTGTCATGTAAGTATTGTTCAATTTTTAAATCTTGAATTAGTTCGTTTGCTTCATCAATCTTAATTCTAAAAAGCCCATTAGCATCGGCACCTAGCCAAATATAATTGTGTAAAGGATCAGCATAAACTTTTCTTGCTAATTTTAATTTATTGTTTTTGAATAAGGGGTGGTTTTGATTTAAAGATTCAATATTTATTACATCATCATTTTTGTCTAAAGAAATTTTGTAAACATCCTCAGAACATCCAATCCATATATTTCCATTTTTATCTTCGGTGTAAGAACGCGGAGCCATATTATCAAATGACTTATCACCAGTTTTAGATATTTTATCAAAATTGGAATGACCAGCTTTTACTCTGCAAAAACCATAACCATTAATTTTAAACCAAATATTTTTTCTAGAATCGACAAAAACACTTGAGCTTGCTTCTAATTGTTGTGAAGAAATTTTGAATGGTAAGGGTTCGAACTGCCCTGTTTTTGAGTTAAAAAGATAAATACCATTATTATTTGTACTCACAAATACTTTTTCTTTGCTATAAGGAGAAATACTAGTTACGTGATTAGTTTCAATGCCATAAGGCATTTTCATTTGTGCATTGATGCTTTTAAATGGATTCTCATCAATGTTAAATTGAAATAATCCCTCATTAAAAGTCGCTACCCAGCAACTACCATATGTTGATGGAGCTATAAAACTAGTTCTTGTTAGTCCTGTTTCAAGATGAAATAATTCCTTTTTATAAGTAGTATTATTTAAAAAGGCGTCAAGGCTATTTATTTTAACTACTCCAGAAGTAATAGAACCCAACCATAAACTATTATTATTGTCTAATGCTAAAGTTTGAAAATCTTGGTTTGGTAATTTTATTTCATTCAAAGAAAAGTTATAAGTTTCATCAGCGATTTTATAATTAATAACAGCAATTCCAGAATTTAATGTGACTAATAATCTGTTGTTTTTAATAGCGATAATCGAACTTGTTGGTTCACTTAATGAAATTTGGGTATCTAATACTTTTTGAAACTTTTTTGTTTTGATATTAAAGACAACTAAACCAGATGACGATGAGAAAATATAATGGCTTTTATCTAGTTTAATACCATTATAAAAAGCTGTATTTTTTGAGTCTGGATACAGATAATGTTTTTCAATAAATGAATAATCCTTATTAAAAAGTAAAAGGCCATTACCTTCTGAAGCACAAATAACTAAATCATTTTCTTCATCAAATATTATCTTTCGAATTATAGGTCCAGTATCCCCTTTTTTAATAAATCCATTGGAATATATGTTTTTAAACTGTTCTTTCTGGTAATTATATATTGATAACCCTTCATCAGTACCAATCCATAAATTACTTTTAGAGTCTTCAGCCATAGTTCTAACTCTATTGCTTACAAGTATGGTTTTATCGATTGTATTTTTGAAGGTTTTTAGCGAATAACCATCATATTTATTTAAGCCGTCGTAGGTTCCAAACCATAAATAGCCTTTAGAATCTTCAAGAATAGAAGTTACTCCATTGTGAGCCAACCCATCGTATATAGATAGTTGTTTTGAGTATTCAAGTTGCTTATCTTGAGCGAATAAGCTACAAAAAGTAAAAACTAATAATAATGGTATATATTTGTCCTTAATCAATTTAGAAATTTAATATGTTAATATAACATAAAAATAGTATTTAAGGATAGGTTTTATTGCTAAAAATTTCAATCAATTTAGACTCTTACACTATATTAAATTAAACCTTAAAGATTAAGATCAATACTTTGCTGTTTATTATTTCCTAATCTCCTGTTCCCATTTCCAAGCAGAGAGTAGTGCATCTTTTAAACTTAATTCCGATTTCCATCCTAAAACATTGTTGGCTTTAGTGGTATCTGCAAAGGCAGCAATCACATCACCAGCACGTTTATCAACTATTTTGTAATTCAGTTTTTGTCCAGATACTTCTTCAAAAGCATTAATAACCTCTATAACAGAAGAACCTTTGCCTGTTCCAATATTAAAGACCTCATAATTACCAGAATTATCCCCATTTATTAGACGTTTTAGAGCAGCTACATGCGCTTTTGCTAAATCGACTACATGGATGTAATCTCTAATGCAGGTACCATCTTCTGTTGGATAATCATCTCCAAAAACAGATAGTTGTTCTCTCAACCCCATTCCTGTTTGAGTAATAAATGGTATTAAATTTTGAGGGGTACCAATAGGTAATTCTCCAATTTTAACAGATTCGTGCGCTCCGATAGGATTAAAATATCTAAGTGCAATGGCATTTATATTTGAAGACACTTTGCAGGTGTCTTTTATAATTTCTTCACCTATTTGTTTAGTATTACCATAAGGTGATTCAGCCGGTTTTATTGGTGCAGATTCAGTTATTGGTAATACATCTGCTTGACCATAAACCGTACATGAAGAACTGAAAATAATATTAGAAGCTTCTTTTTTTTGTAATTCTTGTAAAATGTAAATTAAGGTATTTAAGTTGTTTTCGTAGTATAATAATGGAAGGTCTACACTCTCACCAACAGCTTTAGATGCAGCAAAATGAATCACACCAAGAATATCATGATGCTTTTTGAAAAAGTCAACTACTAATGGTTTATCCCTTAGGTCTAGTTTTTCAAATAAAGGTTGTTTTCCTGTTATCGCAGTTATTCCTTTTAAAACATCTTCTGATGAATTTGAAAGGTTATCAATTATGACTACTTCAAAGCCTTCATTTTGGAGTTCTACTACAACATGTGAGCCTATAAATCCTAATCCTCCTGTTACTAATATTTTCATTTGGTTATTTTTTGTTTAAATGTTTTTGGTCTGATTTTAATTGTGTTTATGAAAAATATTCATTATTCGGAGCACCATGATGCAATTATGTTTTAAAACGAATAACTTAAATATTTTTTATCATCTTTTAATGGTGTTTTTTAAGCTTTTTAAAACTTAAAAGGTTAATTCCAAATGTACTCATCTGGAATTCTAAATTGTTTTTGTTTGTTAAAGAATTGGTTTTTTCCTTTAATGTAATTTGATTAAAGACTATAATGATTATTGTCTAAAGCCTTTAATGTGTCTGCTGCTTGTTCTGCAGTAATATCTCTTTGCGCATTGGCAAACATTTCGTAACCAACCATAAATTTTTTTACTTCTGCCGATCGTAATAAGGGTGGGTAGAAAGACATGTGAAAATGCCATTCTGGATGCTCTTTATCTGTTGGGCTTTGATGAATTCCTGAAGAATAGGGGAACGACACTTGAAACAGATTGTCATATTTAATAGTTAATCCTTTAATGATTTCTGCAAAAGCAATTTTTTCTACAGTATTTAATTGTCCTATATGTTGGTACTGTTTTATTGGAACAATCATCGCTTCATATGGCCAAACAGCCCAATACGGTATCAAAGCTACAAAATGATCGTTTTTAAGAATAATACGCTCGTTTAGTTCAATCTCTTGTTGAATATAATCTGCTAATAAACTTTTGTTATTGGTATCCCAATATTTTTTTTGTTGCTTCTGTTTTTGTAAAACAACTTCTGGGATTGAAGTTTGAGCCCAAATTTGTCCGTGAGGATGTGGATTACTACAACCCATTATTGCACCTTTATTTTCGAATATTTGAACGTGGTTGATAGATGTCTTTTTGCCTAATTCATTATATTCATTTTGCCATAAATTGACAACTTTAGTAATATCTTCAACAGGCATTAAGGGTAGTGTTAACGAATGATTTGGCGAAAAACACACCACTTTACAAATACCTTCTTCGGTTTCAGATTTTAATAAACCGTCACTAAATGTTTCGTGTTCTTGATCTTGAACTAGTGCTGCATAGTCGTTGTTAAAACTATATGTATCTGCATATGTTGGGTTTTTATCTCCACTTGCTCGTGTATTTCCAGGGCATAGGTAGCAGCTTTTGTCGTAGTCAATCTTGTTTAATTCAGCAGCTTTATCTTTTTTACCTTGCCAAGGACGTTTGGTTCTATGAGGTGATACTAGAATCCATTCACCTGTTAAGATATTAAAACGCCTATGTGATTTTGTATATATATCCATTTTATACTTTTCTTGTTCCGTCACTAATTGCAACTTTAATAGGTGTTAGATCTAAATCGAATTTTTCTTGATATGCTGCTTTTGCGTCTTCAATGAAAGAATCAAAGTAATCTTTATGTACTAAATTAATAGTACAACCACCAAAACCGCCCCCCATCATTCTTGAACCAATTACGTAATCTAAATCTTGTGTGAAGTCTACTAAAAAGTCTAATTCTTTACAGCTAACTTCAAATAGGTTGGTTAAACCTCGATGAGATTTATATAATAATTCACCAAATCGAGCTAAATCATTTTCCTTTAAAGCTTTTACCGCTTTTAAAGTTCTTCTGTTCTCTTTGGTAACGTATAGCGCTCTATTATAAATTTTTTTGGGCAATATTTTTTCAAACTCTCTTATCACTTTTGGTCGAACTTGTGCTAATAAAGTATACTCTGGGTATTTTTTTTGTATGGCTTCTAAAGCAGTATTGCATTCATCACGTCTAACATTATATTCACTACTGGCCAAATTGTGGGAAACATTAGTGTTCAGAAGTGTTATTTTATAGTCTCCAAAATCAGCCTTTATCAATTCGTGATCTAAGGTTTCGCAATTTAAAAGTAATAAATGATCTTTTTTTCCTTTTACTACAGCGAATTGATCCATGATACCACATTTTGTGCCAACAAAGGTATGTTCAGCATCTTTTGATAAGGTTATCATTTCGATGTCTGTTAAGCCAATATCAAATAGTTCATTCAATCCTTTTGCAACACCACATTCTAGAGCTGCAGAAGAACTAATTCCAGAGCCTAAAGGAAGGTTGCTTTCAATTTCACAGTCAAAACCCTTAACAGAATTTGGTTTTAAAACATTAATATGAAAGATAACACCAAGAATATAGTTATGCCATTCTGTATCACTTCTTAGTAAGTTATCTAAATTAATTTCAAACTGTTTTTTGAAATTTTTGGAGACAATAAAACAAGAATTGGTATTATTATTTTTAAATCGTAAAGTAATTTTTTTGTCTATAGCAGCCGGTAGTACATGACCTCCACTATAATCTACATGTTCACCAATTAGGTTTATTCGTCCAGGAGATTCGATAATGATTTCGAAATCAGGATTTTGAATGTTAGTCATAAGGATATTAGATTGGTTTATTAAAAATATAATTTATGATATCAAATATCTTAAACTGTAAAAGTAGAAGTGTATTTTTAGGTGTATAAAATGTCGTTCTAGGTAAAAAAAACATAAAACTTCAAATAATTAATTATTTGAAGTTTCTATAAATTTTGTAACGTTGTTGGTAACTTTGACAATCTCCTTAATGGTTTTATTTATTGAAAACTACATTTGCCTAACTATTAAATACAATTTTTAAAATTTATTTAATGATATTTGACTAATATTATAAACTAACTAAAATCATTGAATTATTATGACTACCAATTTTGAATTCTTGGATTACCTCATTTTTATTTGTTATGCAATATTAATATTAGGTGTCGGTCTTTGGGTGTCCAGAGATAAAAAAGGACATGAGAAGAATGCTGAAGATTATTTTTTAGCAAGTAAATCCTTACCATGGTGGGCAATTGGTGCCTCACTTATTGCGGCGAATATATCAGCTGAGCAATTTATTGGGATGTCTGGTTCTGGATTTGCATTAGGATTAGCTATTGCCTCTTATGAATGGATGGCAGCTATTACTTTAATAATAGTAGGTAAGTACTTTTTACCAATTTTTATTGAAAAAGGTCTGTATACTATTCCGGAGTTTGTTGAAAAACGTTTCTCAACAAACCTTAAAACCATATTAGCAGTATTCTGGATAGCTTTATATGTATTTGTTAACCTTGCATCTGTATTATATCTAGGCTCTTTGGCTTTAGAAACTATTATGGGTATCCCTATGGTCTATGGAGTGATAGGATTAGCATTATTTGCAGCAGCCTATTCGTTATATGGAGGATTGTCAGCCGTTGCATGGACAGATGTAATTCAAGTTGTGTTTTTGGTATTAGGAGGATTAGTAACAACTTATATAGCATTGAACACAGTTTCTGGTGGAGAAGGAGTGATGGCAGGTCTAAAAACTGTTTATGAAGCTGCCCCAGATAAGTTTTCAATGATTCTTGACGAATCAAATCCTGAATTTAAAAACTTACCAGGAATAGGGGTATTAGTAGGAGGTTTATGGGTGGCAAACTTATATTATTGGGGATTCAACCAATATATCATTCAAAGAACCTTGGCAGCTAAATCGCTAAAGGAATCTCAAAAGGGGATTTTATTAGCGGCAATCTTAAAGTTGGTAATACCTGTAATAGTAGTAGTACCAGGGATTGCAGCTTATGTTATGGTAAATGATCCAGAGATTTTAGCGAGCTTGGGAGAAGCGGGATTAAAAAACTTGCCGTCTCCAGAGCAGGCAGATAAAGCGTACCCTTGGTTATTACAATTTTTACCAACAGGATTAAAAGGAGTTGCCTTTGCAGCTTTAGCGGCAGCTATTGTATCGTCATTAGCATCTATGTTGAATTCAACATCAACAATTTTTACAATGGATATATACAAGCAATACATCAATAAAAATGCAAGCGATAAGGCAACAGTAAATATGGGTAGATTGTCTGCTGGAGTAGCATTAGTAATAGCATGTATTATGGCACCTTTATTAGGTGGGATAGATCAAGCATTCCAATTCATTCAGGAATATACCGGAATAGTGAGTCCAGGGATTTTAGCCGTATTTATGCTAGGATTGTTCTGGAAGAAAACAACCAACAAAGGAGCAATAATAGGAGCATTGGTTTCAATTCCAATAGCCATGTATTTTAAAGTAGCTCCAAAAGGCTGGTCAACAAGTTCATTCTTTGTTGATGTACCATGGATGGATCAAATGGGTTATACAGCAGTACTAACTATGATCGTGATTGTATTGGTAAGTCTGTTACAAAACAATGGAGCAGATGATGAAAAAGGTATTCCATTTTCAAAAAATTTATTTAAAACCAGTCCATTGTTTAACATAGGAGCATTTGCCGTGATGATTATATTAGTTGTTTTATATGCGATGTTTTGGAAATAGTTGTTTTATTTATTTAAAAAAAAGAATCTGAGCGATCTAAACCTATATTAATTTGTTCGCTTTTGTCAATACGTTCTAAATAAATAAAATGCCAACTTTTAAAGTTGGCATTTTATTTTGGGAACAGAATAACATGATTTTAAAGAATTATTGTCGGTTAATAATTTCTTTATTTTTTTAAAAAAAAGCAAATTGTTTTAGCAATACAAAAAACCCAAGAACAATTTCTTGGGTTTTTCTTTTTAAATCTTGTAGCGAGAGGGGGGCACGATCCCCCGACCTCCGAGTTATGAATCCGACGCTCTAACCAGCTGAGCTACCTCGCCATAATTTAAGGCTGCAAATATAAAAACATTATTGTTGTAAGCAAACA
>NZ_JBATHX010000207.1:0-4480 GCF_049667265.1 Algibacter sp.
ATTACAAACCGAATTGTCTTGTAGTGTTCTTGAAAAGGCAGGATCTAAAGTGTTAATGTTGGCGTATTCGTTATAACGAAAAACAAGATTTTCATTGATAATAATTGAATTATTTCCGCAGGAAAAAAACAAAATAAGCATACAACTAATTGATAAGTAGCGAATTATTTGTCGTGAAATGGGTTTTATCATGTAACTTTTAAGTTGTAAATTTGCGCGCTAATGTCATGATGAGCGCAGTTGAAACATCTGTTTATTGAATCATGTGACAAAATGTAAAGATAAATTTTAAAAAATCCTGAAACAAGTTCAGGATAACAAAAAGTAATGAATAAAAAAGTCGCATTTTATACTTTAGGTTGTAAACTGAATTTTTCGGAAACGTCTACCATTGCCAGAAACTTTAATAATGAAGGTTTTGATAGGGTCGATTTTTCTGAAAAAGCAGATATTTATGTGATTAATACCTGTTCGGTTACTGAAAATGCAGACAAGCGTTTTAAAACCATTGTAAAGCATGCGCAAAAGGCTAATCCAGAAGCTTTTGTTGCTGCCGTTGGTTGCTACGCACAGTTAAAACCACAAGAATTAGCAGATGTAAATGGTGTGGATTTAGTGCTTGGAGCAACCGAAAAATTCAAGATTACTGATTACTTGAACGATCTTTCTAAGAATGATTTGGGAGAAATACATTCTTGTGAAATTGAAGATGCCGATTTTTATGTTGGAAGCTATTCCATAGGTGATAGAACTCGGGCTTTCTTAAAAGTGCAAGATGGCTGCGATTATAAATGCACCTACTGCACCATTCCTTTGGCTAGAGGGATTTCTAGAAGTGATTCCATGAAAAATGTTTTGGAAAATGCAAAAGCTATTTCAGAACAAAATATTAAGGAAATTGTACTTACAGGAGTTAACATTGGCGACTATGGTAAAGGGGAGTTTGGCAATAAAAAACACGACAATACTTTTTTAGATTTAGTGACCGAGTTGGATGAGGTAGAAGGTATTGAACGCCTTAGAATATCATCCATCGAGCCTAATTTACTGAAAAATGAAACGATTGATTTGGTTTCAAAATCCAGAGCATTTGTGCCGCATTTTCATATTCCATTACAGTCGGGAAGTAATACCATTCTTAAAAAAATGAAGCGTCGTTACTTGCGGGAATTGTATGTGGATAGAGTTTCAAAAATAAAAGAAAAGATGCCTCATGCTTGTATTGGTGTGGATGTGATTGTTGGTTTTCCTGGTGAAACCGACGACCATTTTCTTGAAACCTATAATTTTTTAACCGAATTAGATATTTCTTATTTACACGTTTTTACATATTCAGAGCGCGAGAATACAGAGGCTGCTAAAATGGATGGTGTGGTATCAAAAAACGTGAGAAGCAAACGAAGTAAAATGCTACGTGGTTTGTCAGTTAAAATGCGACGAGCGTTTTATGAAAGTCAACTTGGAACAACCCGAACTGTTTTATTTGAAAGTGAAAATAAAGAAGGCTATATACACGGATTTACTGAAAACTACGTTAAGGTTAAAGCACCTTGGAATCCTGAATTGGTAAACACCTTGCATCAAGTTAAACTTGCTGAAATTGATGATGATGGTATTGTAAGATTTGAGTTTTTGGAGGTTTTATCAACATAATTTTTCTGTTTTTATACTAATCAACCTTGAAATTTTGCAATTTAGCCTAATTATTGTGTGAATTACTATGATCATACATATTTTTACCTCGAATTAATCATGCCCCAATATGAATAAATTTATTTTAAACCTATGTTTTGCATTTGCGCTAGTATGTTTTACTAGTTGTTCTTCTGAAGATATGCAAGATGAAAGTTCACCTTTGGTTGGAGTCTGGAAATTAACAGCATGGAATGTTAACGGCGGATTTGATATGAATAACGATGGTATGGTGAATACTAATCTTTTAAATGAAATTGATTGCGATCGAAATGAAACCTTGTTTTTTGATGAGAAGGGTGTTGTATCTTTAAACACAACCTTTAATCCAGATATAAATATTTCCTTACTAAAGGATGAAACTAACGAATATAGTTTTGATGTTGTGTGCGATACTGAAGGCGTTATAAGTTTAGCAACGTCATATACATTTATGGATTCGACTGTTATGATTGGTGAAAGTGTAGCCATGATTCAGGGCGATCAAATATTTTTAGTTTTCGAAGACCGAATAAAAATTTATAATGAAGATTTTACGGAAGTTTTATTTACCAAAGATCTAACTTTAGTTTATACCAAACAGTAATGGTTGGCATAAGTCAATAAAAAAGCCGAAACTGGAAAGTTTCGGCTTTTTTATTATCCATTATTAGAAAACTATATTCTTACGCCAACAGGCAGCATGCGCTTATATTTTCTATTGCTTCTTACAAATTTTGCTATGGCAGGACAAGTAGGCATAACACTTAAGTTACGCGATCCTATTTCTTCAAAAACAAGTGTTAAAAATTCTTTTTGAAAACCTTCCTCTTTAATCGCTTCAGGTATAATTAATTTAGTTAAAAATATTTTCCGTTCTTGAGGTGCATATTCAATAATTGCTAAATGACCCTCATGTTTTAATTCAAATTGACGTAGAAAATCGTTGTCAATTAGTTCTGCAGCTTCAACCATGTTAATTTTGTTTTAATTCTTAGGAAATCAAAAATAGTGAGTACTATTTCTCTAACTTTGCGCAAAAGTACGAAATAAAAACGACAAACTAAAGAAAATTAACGGTTAATACCTTATGGTTCAAGAGTTAATACATGTTTATTTAATGCCTGGAATGGCGGCAAGCCCCAAAATATTTGAACATATTAAATTGCCCGAAAATCAGTTTGAAATTCATTTACTTGAATGGCAAATGCCTAAGGTTAATGAATCGTTAAGCGATTATGCTTTAAGACTTTCTAAAAAAATTAAGCATACAAATGTGGTTTTGTTGGGCGTGTCGTTTGGAGGTGTTTTGGTACAGGAAATGAGTAGGTTTGTTAAGCTTAGAAAACTCATCATTGTATCAAGTGTAAAAACCATGAATGAGTTGCCAAAAAGGATGATTTTTGCAAAAACTACAAAAGCTTATGCATTAATTCCAACGCAACTAGCAAGTAAAATTGAGGTTTTTGAAAAATATGCCTTTGGAGCAACTATGACTAAGCGTTTGGAGCTTTACAAGAAATATTTATCAGTAAATGATAGTAAATATTTAAGTTGGGCCATTAAAGAAATGGTTTGTTGGGAGCGGCAAGATGTCATTCCGGGAATTATTCATATTCATGGTGATAAAGACCCTGTATTTCCAATAAAATATATTAAAGACTGCATCGTTATTAAAAACGGCACTCATATTGCTATTATCAATAAATATAAATGGTTCAATAAAAATTTACCTGCTCTAATTTTAGAAAGCTAAGCGATTTTTATTTAATTTTATAAAAAACTTAAAACGATGAAAATGATACAGAAAGGATTGGCATTTGTGGGATTATTAAGTTTATGTGCCCTATTTATTTATGCCCTACAAGATGCTCCAACAGATGAAAATTTTGAAACGAAATTAATAAACGATTATAACGTTTATGCACTTCAAGTTCCAGATTATTTAAATTTTGCTGGTGAGGCCATGCCGCTTGAAAACCCAGATATTTTAGAACGTATGGATAGAGAATTGCTTGTAAATACCTACTGGCAATCAAATGGGTTATTGATGTTTAAACGTGCTAAAAAATACTTTCCTATAATTGAGCCTATTTTAGCGAAACACGGTGTTCCTGATGATTTTAAGTACCTATCAGTTATTGAAAGCGGATTAACAAACGCTGTTTCTCCAGCTGGAGCGAGAGGTTTTTGGCAAATTATGCCAGCAACAGGTCGTGAAAATGGTTTAGAAGTTAACGGTAATGTGGATGAGCGTTATAATTTAGAAAAAGCAACCGAGGTAGCTTGTAAATATCTCATAGATGCTAAAGAAAACCTAGGCTCATGGACACTTGCTGCTGCTGCTTACAATGCTGGAAATGCTGGAGTTTCAAGACGTCTGGATGAACAAGGTGTAACTGGATATTACGATTTACTTTTAGGTGAAGAAACTGGACGTTATTTATTCAGAATTGTGGCTTTAAAGGAGATTTTATCAAACCCAAAAAAATACGGTTTCAATTTTAGAGATAAAGATTTATACACAAACGTACCAACCTATAAAATTGAAGTAGATACTGCTGTTACCGATTTTACTAAGTTCGCACAACGTTTTGGTATAAACTATAAGTTACTAAAACTTCATAACCCTTGGTTGCGAGAGCCACACCTTAATAATAGTTCAAGAAAAGCTTACTATGTTGAAATACCTAAGGAAGGGTATTATAATTAATATTGAAAGTTTTTTAGAGAAACCATAAAAATATCTTTCTGGGATGGATAACTACGCCAAATTATTTACCATATCCTGGCTTATTTACGGGATATA
>NZ_JBATHX010000208.1:0-4289 GCF_049667265.1 Algibacter sp.
AGTCCATATAATATTAATGTTTCAACAAGCTCCGAAGGCAATCAAACCATCAATGTTAGCTCGGGTGTTCAGAACTTACCTGTTCCAGTTTACAATCATCAATCTAAATCATTTAGTGATGCTCATAAAATAGATGAACAATTACGGTATGAGCGCAATCTATATATTGAAGAAGAAAAAAGTTTGGTTTTTATAAAGCACACCTTGCTCAATAAAGGTTCTAATACGATTGAAAGAGGTCTTAAAATTACAAGTCAGCATCCTTCACGAAGTAATTCGGACTTAGAAGATGGCGAAAACTTTTTAGCCTATTTACCTTTTAATGAAAACCTTAAACTTCCTAATGGAATGCAATTTGAAATTACAACAACCCCACAAAATCGATGGAATTTTATAAATAGAAATCGTTTTCCTATTGATAAGAATAATCCGGAACAGGTGAAAAAATATTTTAATACGGGTACAAATTGGAAAGGCGAGGTGGCACCCGGTATTTTTGAGTTACATTACGATTATAATTTAATGGCAGGTTTTCATATGATTGCTTCAAAATCTTGGATTTGTTATGTGAATAAACTCAGTAATACAGCATTTGTAAAGATTTTTGAACCCTATGACAAAGCATTGAATTATGAATATGGTGTTAATGCTGAAATTTATAACAGCGGTTTGGAAACAGGATATTTAGAAACCGAAATTAAAACCCCCATTTATAAATTAAAACCAAAAGAACATTTTGATTATTATGAAATTCAAGGTGCTGCTAAAATAAATTCATTGCCAATTCTTGATGTTAACCAGACTGGAATCATCACGAAGAATATGAATTTTAATAAAGAAACGAATTCGTTAAGTGGCGAATATGGTGTTTTTATTGAAGGGGAAGCAATACTAAGTTTAAAAAATAAATCTGGTAAATTAATCAAGGTAATAATAATAGAACACGTTTCTCCATTAAGAGCATTATCCTTTAAAACTCAATTTGAATTTAACCCACAAATAGAAACAATAGAACTTTTAATTAAAGATAATAACGGTAAAACTTATCTTTTAGATAATTATACAAATAAAAATTAAACATAACATATTCTATTAGGAAATAGAATTTCTAACTAAATAAATACAAATCATGAAATCATTAATTACAAAATATTTTTCACTTCTAGTTTTACTACTTCTGGTTGTTGGTTGTAAAGGAGAAAAAAAGGAATTAACAATTGAAGAAGAAGCTATAGAAAAGGAAGGAGTTCTAAAGTCTTTAATGGAAGAAGCCCATGCAAAATCAATTGATGTTACCAGAGAAGAAACAATACTATGGTTTTCAAAAGAGTTTTTAAAATTTGCCAATTGGGATGAATCTAATAAAGATGCTGTTCAGAAGTTATTTGGATATGAGCGTTATTACGCTGATAAGAAAGAACAAATGGCAGAAGAATTACCTGATTTTGAACGTAAAAAGGTTATTCAAATTTTAAATAAAGGTATAGACGATTTAAAAAAAGAACTTCAAGGTGAAATTAAACGTCGTCCTGTAAACAAAGTAGATTGGCAAAACACAAAAGCTGCAAATAATATGTTTGTAAGCAATGGTAAGCCATCTTTCCCATATGATTATTTTTCAAAAACTGTTGGACAACCATTAACTAATAAAGATGTTTACAACGATCACTTAGGAGCCATCTTTCATGGCGGAGAAAACCTCTATCCAGTAGATCACGATAGAGCAATTAACTCTTTTCTGTTGAAAGAAGACGGCTCTTTCGATGAAGAATTAATGAAAGAATTAACAGGTATTCCTGATACAAATATTGGCTTCTTAATTTATTGGTCTATGGGTATTCCTGAATGGGTTGAAGAAAAAGAGCCAGAAATTAGAAAAGGACGTTCTTTATTTACAGGGTTCGATATAGATAACCCTGTAGCTAGAGATTTATGGGCTAAAATTATACGTCGAACAGGCGAACTTACTAAAGGTAAAAAGGTTACGGAGTTAGGCTATATATTCGCCAACGAACCACACTGGTTTTCAGAAAAAGGGCATTGGACTTATAACTACAAAGAGATGAATGGGATATCTTCATACACGCTTAATAATTTTAGGTCTTGGTTGAAGATCAAATACAAAGCTAATATTAAAGCGCTTAATTCAAATTGGGAAACCTCGTTTGCTAATTTCAATAATGTTAATATAGAAATCCCTATAGATACCGAATTACAAGGGAAACCAATATGGTTTGATTGGAATCGATATAATATGGATAGAGTAACGGAGTGGTTCAAATTTAACCAAGATAATTTGCATGCCGTTAACCCAGAAGCAGATACTCATATAAAACTATTTCCAAGAACATTTTATGAGGATTCACGTTCACATGGGATGGATTTTGAAGCCCTTACCGAATTAACAACTATGATTGGTCATGATGCCAAGGCATTAGGAAGCCCTAGTATTAGATCACATATTAATTCAGATTGGAATGAGCAATACGCCTATAAATGGGACGGAATGGCTATTTTACATGATTTTCTGGAGTCTGTTGGTCCAAATAAAATTAATGTAAATTCTGAATCTCATTTTCTTTCCTCGGGTATGTGGAGAGATATGGAAGCACGCACTAGCTACGTTCGTAGCGTATATTGGTTGTCAACCTTAATGGGTATGGATGCTAATTTGGGATGGTTTTGGGCGCGAGATCCTGACGGTTCTCCTGAAGACAGATTAGAAGGAGAGCTTAACTTCTTTGACCCAGGGTTAGGTGGAGCTTATGCAGGTTCTAACAACATGCAACCTCATATCGCTAACGAAGTAACTCAGGTAATGTATGATTTAAATACCTTTTCTGAAGAAATTATTGAACTTCGTAAGCAACCTCGTCCATTACGATTATTTTATTCTGAAACGTCTGCCATTAATACGTCTAATTACATGACGAAAAACGGAAAGCTATATAAGTCTTTGTTTTTTGAAGGCTTGCCGTTAGGGTTCGTCACTAAAAATATCATTGAAAAACAAGATAACAATACCTGGAACACAGTAGTTGTTTATAATACAAAATATGTGACCGATGCCGAATTTAACACGTTGCAGTCTTATTTGGATAATGGTGGTACAGTAATTCTTGATTCTTCTGAAAGTTTATCAATGAATGAACATGGGCAAAAACGAAATAAGAAATTAACGGCAGGTAATGGAAACCTAATAGCTTTAAATGATACAGATATTTCAAACATTAAAAAAATAGCGTTAGCAGAAATTGAAGACCAAATGCCAGAAGTTATTGTTGAATCGGATAATGGCAAAGACTTTAAAACCACAATTTCAAGAGTTGTGAAACAAGAGAATGGTTCCTACTTGGTTAATTTACTTAATGTAGGTCATGATACGGCAAAGATTAAATTGTCTTTAAAATCAGGCGGCTCAATGACAATCAAAAATTTGATAACATCCAATTCTGTTGATTCTGAATTTGATTTAGCATCAGAAGAAGTACTATTATTAGAAATCACTAAGTAAGATTTAAGGAAATGAAAAAAAGTATTCTTTTTGGGATCATATTTATTTTTTCAATGTCACAAATTATCGCACAAGAACCTGTTAAAACTTCTGATTCGAGTAGTTCATGGAAATTGGTAAAAAGTTTATCCGATGAATTTGATGCTAAAGAATTAGATTGGAAAAAATGGTATAAAACAGATAAATTACCAAATACAACAGGTTGGAAATGGAATAATGATGCAAATGCTAAAATTGTTAATGGCATTGCAGAATTAACTATGCGGCATAATTCTAATAATGATCCTGATAATGGAACTTATTTTAAATCCGGCATACTTAAATCGAAAGAAACATTTACCACAGGTTATGTTGAAGCTAGAATAAAAGGTGCTGTTATTGATATTTCTGGCCCTAGAAATGGTTGGGGTGTTTGTCCTTCATTTTGGCTGTATAGTGATTTTGATAGAGATGTGGAGGAAGGTAAAACAGTCTATTGTGAAATTGATGTGGTAGAATTGCAACAGTTCGATTGGTTTAAAGGACATCAAGATGATATTCAAGATTCAGATCATAATTTGCATTTGGTTAAAAAGGTGGATGGTAAAAGCATTTGGTTTCGTCCAAAGCAGCATATTGAAACACAAATGAATAAATATAGAATCCCTGATGATCCTAGTCGAAATTTTCATGTTTACGGTTGTGAGGTTAATGAAGAAGAAATTATTTGGTATGTTGATGGTGTTGAAATAGCCCGAAAAGCAAACACAGATTGGTACAGACCAATGAATGTAAC
>NZ_JBATHX010000209.1:0-2917 GCF_049667265.1 Algibacter sp.
TTTACATTAAACATGCTAAGAGATGCAAGCGGTGTTATTATGCCATTTACCTCAAGTTATGAAGGTAGTGGCAGCATCAGCAGATTCTGGTTATATACCTCTAAAAACGGTATAACGTATTGGGATTGGAAACAAATAACAGAAACCACGGCATTAGGCTCAGGGGTTGGTTATACCCAAAAAGGAGATGGGGCAACGGGGCGTTATATTTTTGAGGGAAAACCTAATAATGGAACTATTTTAGTGGCCGTTGACGATGTTGGCGGAACAGGCTCCGTGGATAATATATCCAAAACCAGGTATTTACTAGGAAACCCGTATCCATCAGCCATCGATGTTCATGAATTTATAGATGATAATATGGGGGTCATTAAAGGTTATTTGCAAGTTTGGCAACAATGGGGTGGTACATCACATATCCTTAATGAATACCAGGGCGGTTATGCAATAGTTAATAAAACAGGTTCCATTCGTGCCTCTCAATTTATTAGTTTTTATGGGGCCAATACAGGCGCACAAGAAGGCACCAAAGTACCCACAAGATACATTGCCGTAGGTCAAGGGTTTATGGCAGAAATAGAGAATGATGGCGTATTACCATTTGATGGTACCGTGGAGTTTAATAATAGTCAGCGTGTGTTTATAAAAGAAGCTGATGCAAATCCATCAGATGATCAGGTAGGATCTACATTTTCAAAAACTTCAAAAGAAAACTCTTCAAAGTCTACTGAAAGCAAAGGAGATACCATGCAAAGAATTCGGTTAGAATTTAGTTCGGTTACTGGTCCAGCAACAAGACAAGAATTACTACTTGGGTTTAGTGATTTTACAACCGATGGCTATGATTATGGCTATGATGCAGAAAACACAGAGGTTAGTAATAACGCTTTGAATCTAGATTTTGAAGGCCAGAACATGAATATCCAAGCTTATGGTCCTATTACTGCAGATAAGGTGGTGGCCTTAAATTTCAGTTCATCTGGCGATAACACCTTCGAGATAAGAATTTCAGAATTAGTTGCTATAGAAGCAGATCAGGCTATTTATTTAAGAGATAATCTAATGGAAACCTATTTTGATTTAACGCAAGATACGGCTTATGGTTTTGGGTCTGCGCAAGGTGTATTCAATGATCGATTTGAAATCGTATTCCAAAACGAGCAACAAAATTTAAGCACAGAAGAATCTATAATTACTGAAAACCACATCTACTATCAAAATAAAACAAATACCTTATTTGTTAAAAAATTAAATAGTGATGTGAGTAAATTATCGCTAGTTAATATGCTTGGGCAATCTGTTTTAGAATTGAAAGATGTATCAAGAGAACGATTGGAAAAAGGATTACAATTCAACAATATATTAACAGGAGCTTATATTTTTTACATGCAAACAGATACCAATGAGGTGTTAACTAAAAAAATAATTATAAAATAATCTTTATTATATATTGATATTTTAAAAGGCTACTTTTTTGAGTGGTCTTTTTTTGTTTTAAAAATTAATGTTTTAACTATAATTCATTAAATTCGCGAACTTATAAGAATCAATAAGAAATGAGCGCTAAATTTCCTGAATATAAAGGACTTGACTTACCTGTAATTGCCAATAATATTTTGCAATATTGGCAAGAAAACAACATTTTTGAAAAAAGTGTATCTACTAGGGAAGGTAAAAAATCATTTGTGTTTTTTGAAGGGCCACCTTCTGCAAATGGACTTCCTGGAGTGCACCACGTTTTAGCACGTGCTATTAAAGATATTTTTCCACGTTACAAAACCATGAAAGGCTACCAAGTTAAGCGTAAAGCGGGTTGGGATACGCATGGTTTACCTATAGAATTAGGTGTAGAAAAAGAATTAGGAATTACAAAAGAAGATATTGGTAAAACCATTTCGGTTGAAGATTACAATGCAGCCTGTCGTAAAGCAGTTATGCGTTATACAGATGTTTGGAACGACCTCACTCAAAAAATGGGTTATTGGGTAGATATGGAAGATCCATATATTACTTACGAACCAAAATACATGGAGTCCGTTTGGTGGTTGTTAAAGGAAATTTATTCTAAAAAATTAATGTATAAAGGCTATACTATTCAGCCTTATTCACCAAAAGCAGGAACTGGATTGAGCTCGCATGAGGTTAACCAACCAGGGGCCTACCAAGATGTAACTGATACAACCATTGTAGCGCAGTTTAAGGCTATAGAAAATAGTTTGCCAGATTTTTTACAAAACGAAGGCGATATTTATTTTTTAGCTTGGACTACAACACCTTGGACACTTCCAAGTAATACGGCATTAACCGTGGGGCCAAAAATTGATTATGTTTTAGTGGAAACTTATAATCAATATACATTCAAACCTATGAATGTAATTTTGGCAAAACCATTGGTTAATAATCAGTTTGACGGCAAGTTTAAAAGAGTTGAAAATAAACCAGCGCTTTTAGAATATAAAGATGGAGATAAAAAAATACCATATTACGTTGTAAAAGAATTTAAAGGAAAAGATTTAGTCGGAATAAAATACGAACAACTTTTACCTTATGCGCTTCCAAACGACCATCCAGAAAATGCCTTTAGAGTTATTTCTGGAGATTTCGTTACCACCGAAGACGGAACAGGAATTGTACATACAGCACCAACTTTTGGAGCAGATGATGCCTTGGTTGCAAAACAAGCAATACCAGAAGTGCCGCCACTTTTAGTAAAAGATGAAAGCGATAATTTAGTACCGCTTGTAGATTTACAAGGACGATTCAGACCAGAAATGGCAGAATTTGGTGGTAAATATGTTAAGAATGAATATTACAACGATGGCGAAGCTCCAGAACGCTCAGTAGATGTAGAAATAGCTATTAAACTTAAGGAAGAAAACAAAGCCTTTAAAGTTGAAAAATACAAACACAACTACCC
>NZ_JBATHX010000210.1:0-2612 GCF_049667265.1 Algibacter sp.
CGGATGCTGTTAGTGTAAATTTCAGAGGCTGCAGCGGAGAAAGTAATTTGAAATATTATAGTTATCATTCTGGTGCTACAGATGATTTAGAGGCTGTTATTAATCACGCCATTTCTAACAGACAGTATTCTGAAATCTATTTAAAAGGCATTAGTCTTGGTGCTAATATTATTCTTAAATATTTAGGAGAAAAGCAGGTTGTAACGAATGAAGTTAAGGCTGCCATTGCCGTTTCTGTGCCTTGTTATTTGGCAGGTTCTGCAAAGGAATTACATTCTTTTAAAAACAAATTATACCACGATAGGTTTTTAAAACATTTGGTTGAAAAGTTGGATGCTAAACATAACCGATTTCCAGAATTATTAAGTGTTGAAGACATTAAATCTATTAAAACCCTAAATGATTTTGATAACATTTATACCGCTAAAGCACATGGTTTTAAGGATGCCCAAGATTATTATGAAAGGAGTAGCAGTCTGCAATTTCTTCCTAATATAAAAACGCCAACTTTAATTATAAATGCTTTAAATGATTCTTTTTTATCTTCGGAATGTTATCCCGTAAAGGAGGCAAAAAACAATTCGAATGTATTTTTAGAAATGCCAAATTTTGGCGGCCATGCAGGTTTTATTGATAAGAAAAATGTGTATTATAATGAAAAACGAGCCTTGGAATTTGTTGAAAGTAATAGCTAATGTTTAAGACTTTCAGGAAATCCTTCAATGGCGATATCCCATAATTCAGGAAGCACGAAATAAACAAAAAGGGTTAAAATTATAATGGAAATGATATTCATAACAATCCCTTTACTTACCATATCTGGAATTCGTAAATAACCCGACCCAAAAACAACTGCATTTGGCGGAGTTGCTACCGGAAGCATAAAGGCGCAAGAGGCTGCAACGGCAGTACCAACCATCAAAATAAAAGGATGCATATCAATAGTTAAAGCCATAGGAGCAAGAACTGGTAGGAGCATGGCAGTAGTGGCTAAATTGGAGGTTATTTCTGTTAAAAAATTTACAGCGGCAATTAATAACAAAATTAAAATAAAAGTGCTTATTCCTGCAAGGGTGGTCATTTGGTTTCCTATCCATAACGCTAATCCGCTAGTTTCAAATCCTTTTGCTAAAGCCATGCCACCACCAAATAGCAAGATGATTCCCCAAGGTAAATTCTTGGTATCTTTCCAGGAAATAAGCTTTTTGTTTTTCGTTTTCGAAGGAATTAAAAATAGAACTAAAGCAAACAAAATGGCAATGATGGTATCATCAATATGTGGTAATATTTTCTTTAGTAAAAAGGAACGCGTAATCCAACAAAAGGCCGTAGCAGCAAAAACTAAAGCCACCATTTTTTCCTCGTAAGTTATTTTTCCTAAGGATTTTATCAAACGTTTTATTTCTTCTTTTCCGCCCGGAAATTCTTTTTGTTTAAATGTAAAAGCGTACGATGTTAAATATTTCCAACAGATAAATAGTAAAATCACAGAAATTGGAAACCCGAAAATAAACCATTGCGAAAATGTAATTTCATAACCATAGGTTTCTGATACGATTCCTGCCAGAACTAAATTTGGCGGCGTTCCTATTAAAGTAGAAATCCCTCCAATAGACGCACTATAAGCTATGGCTAGCATTAAAGCCTTTCCGAAAATTAAATTTTCATTCTTTTCAGTTTTTGGGTTATCCTTTAATTGTGTAATAATGGCGATACCAATTGGTAACATCATTACAGACGTGGCTGTATTAGAAATCCACATGGATAGAAACGCCGTTGCCACCATAAAACCTAATATGATTCTTTTAACATTAGACCCAATGATATTGATGATGTTGAGCGCAATACGCTTATGTAAATTCCATTTTTCAATGGCTATGGCAATAATGAATCCGCCTAAATATAAGAACACAAATTTATGACCAAAAGACGCCGTGGTAGCGCCAATATCCAAACTTCCTAAAAGCGGAAATAAAACAATTGGTAATAAGGCTGTGGCTGCTATAGGAATGGCTTCAGTAATCCACCAAATAGCAATCCAGGCTGTGGATGCTAATATTCCATTGGCTTCATCAGATAAGTCTTCAGGGGAAAAAAATAATCGAATTATTATAAATATTATTGGGCCTAAAAACAGACCAATTTGTTTTTTACTAATCATACACTACCAATATTTAATTTTATTCGATATATAAAACCATGTTAAAACAATTCAATTCTTAAAAATACTTTTAAATTTTTTGTAAAATGAAGTCAAAACCAATTAGTTTTTGTTAAAGCTTTAAAACTTCCAGTAAAAAATGTAGATTTAGATTCAAAAGAAGATTACCAAAAACTACAAAGCGCTAATTTTAATTTTAAATGAGTAAATCACCAGAAGAAAAAGCATTAACACCAGTAACTTTTAAAAACTTAAAAAGTACCAAGCCTCCTGTTAATAGTGTTGGTTTTAAAAGTATTGCAGCAGCTTTTAGTCAGGTTTCAAAATATATGAAAGCTATTGAGGCCTTCAAGTTGGCTACAAAAATGAATCAAAAAGGAGGTTTTGATTGTCCAGGTTGTGCATGGCCAGATCCAGATGATGAACGCTCTTCATTAGGCGAGTTTTGTGA
>NZ_JBATHX010000211.1:0-2224 GCF_049667265.1 Algibacter sp.
ATGTCTTCTACAATGAGCCCAAGTTTAGCTATTGATCCTAAAATTGGTTAATTAAGTTAAAACTTTAAATTATGACAAGAGAAGAAAAATCACAAGTAATTGAGGACTTAACTGCAGAATTAGCTAATAATGCAAATATCTATTTAGCAGATATTTCAGGATTAAATGCAGGTTCTACCTCTGATTTGCGTCGTGCTGCTTTTAAGGCAAACGTGCAAATGGCAGTTGTTAAAAATACATTACTTAAAAAAGCAATGGAAGCTTCCGATAGAGATTTCGGAGATCTTTCAACTGTTTTAAAAGGGAATACATCAGTTTTGTATTCTGAAACAGGTAATGCACCAGCTAAGTTGATTAAAAACTTCCGTAAAAAATCTGAAAAGCCTTTATTAAAAGGAGCATTTATTGAGGAAGCTGTTTACATTGGCGATAACCAATTAGACATGTTAGTTGATATCAAGTCTAAAGAAGAGTTATTAGGAGAGATTATAGGATTACTACAATCGCCTGCTAAAAACGTTGTTTCTGCGCTTAAATCAAGTGGTGGTAAACTAGCTGGAATTATCAAAACACTCTCTGAAAAAGAAGGATAGTATTAACAAGTACGCACTTTATTACAAATATATTATTATTACAAAATTATTAAAACGATAGAAAAAATGGCAGATTTAAAAGATTTCGCAGAACAATTAGTTAACCTTACTGTAAAAGAAGTAAATGAGTTAGCAACTATATTAAAAGATGAGTATGGTATCGAGCCTGCTGCTGCTGCTGCAGTTGCTGTTGCTGGTCCTGCTGCAGGTGGTGACGCTGAAGAAGCTCAAACTGAATTTGATGTAATTTTAAAAGCGGCAGGTGGTTCTAAACTAGCTGTAGTAAAATTAGTTAAAGAATTAACTGGTTTAGGTTTAAAAGAAGCTAAAGGTTTAGTTGATGATGCACCATCTCCAATTAAAGAAGGTGTAGCTAAAGATGAAGCTGAAGCTTTAAAAGCTCAATTAGAAGAAGCTGGAGCAGAGGTAGAGCTTAAGTAAGCTTAACATCTCAACAATACAAAGGTTTAGGTATATCCCGCAAATGGCGGGATAACACCTAGACCATTTTGCGTATATAATGATATAGCAAATTAAATTGCAAAACAACATTTGAATATTGAAAAATATTTAGCTGTTTTAACTAGTGTTTAAAAGCACTATCACTATTTTTTTTAATCAAAATTCCGTCCATTGATGTTATCAACACAAGCTGAAAGATTAAATTTCTCCTCTATTGTAAATAGAACCGAGTACCCAGACTTTTTGGATATTCAGATTAAATCCTTCCAGGATTTTTTCCAATTAGAAACAAAATCTGAAGAAAGAGGTGATGAAGGTCTTTATAATACCTTCATGGAAAACTTTCCAATTACAGATTCTCGTAATCAATTCGTTTTAGAATTTTTAGATTACTTCGTAGATCCGCCAAGATATGCTATTGAAGAGTGTATTGAAAGAGGACTAACATACAGCGTTCCGCTTAAAGCTAGGTTAAAGTTATATTGTACAGACCCTGAACATGAGGATTTCGAAACTATTGTTCAAGATGTGTACTTAGGAACTATACCTTACATGACACCTTCTGGTACATTTTGTATCAATGGTGCTGAGCGTGTTGTAGTATCTCAATTGCACCGTTCACCAGGGGTTTTCTTTGGTCAATCATTTCATGCAAATGGAACAAAATTATATTCAGCAAGGGTTATACCATTCAAAGGATCTTGGATAGAGTTTGCTACAGACATCAATCAGGTGATGTATGCATATATTGATAGAAAGAAAAAATTACCAGTAACAACGCTTTTCCGTGCTATCGGTTTTGAGCGTGATAAAGATATTTTAGAGATTTTTGATTTAGCTGAAGAAGTTAAAGTATCAAAATCTGGATTAAAGAAATATTTAGGAAGAAAATTGGCTGCTCGTGTTTTAAATACATGGCATGAAGATTTTGTTGATGAAGATACAGGTGAAGTAGTATCTATCGAGCGTAACGAAATTGTGCTTGATCGTGATACTGTTTTAGATAAAGAAAATGTAGAAGAAATTCTTGAAGCTGATGTTAAAACGATTCTTTTACATAAAGAAACTTCTGAACAAGGTGATTATGCTATAATTCACAATACGCTTCAAAAAGATCCAACAAACTCTGAAAAAGAAGCTGTTGAACATATTTATAGACAATTACGTAA
>NZ_JBATHX010000212.1:0-3472 GCF_049667265.1 Algibacter sp.
ATTTATAACCTCTCCTCTACTAATAGCATCATCACTACCAATTATAAATTTAGAGTTTTTAGGTAAAATTTTGAATGTAACAGACTTATCTAATTGATTTGTCTCCATAAAATTAATAATGTTTTTAAAACTAAGCGTATTAGAATCAAAAATAATTTCAGAGGCTTTCTCTATATTTTTTAAATCCGATTTCAAGATCACTTCCTTTGTTAAAACTGCTTTCAACGATTCGTTTAACTTATCAGAAATAAAAACGTATTTGCTGATTGTTTTTAGTTTAGAAATAGGATTCTTTCTAAAAAAATAAACCGCTCGAATGCCGCCCCAAACAAACAAATCAAAAAACACATTTTTCTTAAAATGTTTTTTGTAAAAAATTTGCATAGCTCCATAAAAACGGCGCGCATAGTTTTTATCTCTTAAGGTACTTTCGCCTTTAAAATGCAGAACCGTAGTTTCACCAAAATAGTAATTTTTATAGCCTTTTTTTAAAGCTTTATAGGAGATATCAATATCTTCACCATACATAAAATAGTCTTCATCAAACCCGCCTATGTCATTATATACTGCTTTTTCCAAAAACATGAAAGCGCCAACCAAAATAGCTACTTCACAAACATCCTTTTCATGTATTTGATTTGCAAAATAATCGTCTGAATTACCCATTAACTTCTTAAAAGCCGCCCTTACATATGGTATTTTACGTTTGCTTTCGGGCAAAAACGCACCTTTACCATCCACTAATTTACAGCCAACAATACCAAGTTTTTCTTTACTTTCTGAAAACTCAAGTAATTTTAAAAAAGTATCTTCAGCTACTACCGTATCAGGATTTAAAATACACAAATACTCACCTTTCGCTTGTAATACGCCTATATTATTTCCTTTTGAAAACCCAGAATTATAATGATTTTCAATTAGAATAACATTCGGAAATTCCTTTGTAACCCTAGCGCAGCTTCCATCCTCTGAGTTGTTATCAACCACAATAATTTCAGCATCTATATTTGCAATAGCAGCCTCAACACTTCTTAGACATAACTCTAAAAAATATTCAACATTATAATTTAAAATAATTACGGAGAGTTTCAAATTTTGATTGCTTAAAGTTTTATGGAAGATTCAAATGGAATCCTATTAATAATACTTCTACCAAGGGTAATTTCATCTGCATATTCCAACTCATCACCAACCGAAATCCCTCTTGCTATAGTTGATGTTGTAATGTTATAATCTTTAATTTGTTTGAAAATATAAAAGTTGGTTGTATCGCCTTCCATGGTTGAACTTAATGCAAAAATAAGCTCTGTAACGTTCCCTTCTTTCACTTTGTGAACTAACGTTTCAATATTTAAATCGTGAGGACCAATACCATCCATGGGCGAAATTTTTCCTCCCAAAACATGATATAAACCTTTAAAAGAACTTGTGTTTTCAATAGCCATAACATCTCGAATATCTTCAACAACGCAAATAATATCTTCATTACGTTTTGGGTTAGAACATATTTCGCATAATTCAACATCACTTATATTATGACACGATTTACAAAACTTCACGTCATTTCTCATGGTTTGTAAAGCTTCAGACAAGGCCAAAGTTTGTTCTTTCGGCTGCCTTAACATGTGCAATACCAACCGCAATGCCGTACGTTTACCAATACCTGGTAATTGTGACATTTCGTTTACCGCACGCTCCAATAATTTTGAAGAAAATTCCATATCGGCGAAATTACTATTTAGGTGTGAATTTCGCTAATTTTAAGATGCCCTTTTAAAACAAGTTGTATTCATTTAACATTTTATTTTAAAGTTTTATAGATGCGTAAAATTTCAACAATGACTTAAAAAATCCTTATTCCAATTTATATTTGTACTTTCAAAACTTGAAAATTAATTTTTATGTCGGCCACTCAAATTATCCTTTTAATTGTTGCTTATTTTATTGTTTTAATCCTCATATCCTATTTTACAGGAAAGGAAGATAGTAATGATGCTTTTTTTAAAGCCAACAAATCTGCTCCGTGGTATTTAGTGGCTTTCGGGATGATTGGTGCATCACTTTCTGGTGTTACTTTTATATCTGTTCCAGGCATGATTGGTGGCCAACAATTTGCATACATGCAAGGTGTTTTTGGTTTTTTTGTTGGCTATTTATTTATCCTTTTCGTGCTACTTCCTATTTACTATAAATTAAATGTCACGTCAATTTATCAATATTTAGAACAGCGTTTTGGTGTTGTTAGTTATAAAACTGGGGCATTTTTCTTTTTACTTTCAAGAGTTACTGGTGCTTCCTTTAGGCTGTTTTTAGTGGCTTTAGCCATGCAGTATATTGTTTTTGAAAGTATTGGCGTGCCATTTTGGGCAACCGTGGTCATCTCCATTTTGTTAATTTGGATTTACACCAATAGAGGTGGTATAAAAACTATTGTTTGGACGGATACGCTGCAAACCTTAGCGATGTTAACTTCGGTTGGTGTTGCCATATTTTTAATTAATGAAAAATTAGATTGGAGTTATATTGAATTTTTAAAATCTGATGAATTTTCATTAAGAGGACAAATTTTCTTTTTTGATGACCCCAACTCAACCACGTATTTTTGGAAATATTTTATTGGCGGAATTTTTATCGCAATTGCTATGACAGGATTAGACCAAGATATGATGCAAAAAAACCTAACCTGTAAAACACCCGAAGAATCTAAAAAAAATATGTTTACAATGGCTACACTTTTAGTCTTTGTCAACTTTTTCTTTTTGTCTCTTGGGGCATTATTATTTATTTATGCCGATAAATTTGGCCTTCAAATTCCTGTTGTAGATGGAAAAACTAGAACCGACTTACTTTTTCCTGAAATTGCCATGAATCAAGATTTAGGCATGGGATTAGCAGTTACTTTTATTATTGGTTTGATTGCTGCAGCCTACTCAAGTGCTGATAGTGCCTTAACATCCTTAACTACATCATTTTCAGTTGATTTTTTAAACATTGAAAAACTTCCCATAGAACAACAAAAACCGCTTCGGAAAAAAGTGCATATTGGTGTTTCAATTCTATTAATAATCGTGGTAATTGTTTTTAATAGCCTTGAAGGAAATGTGGTTAGTAATTTATTTAAGTTCGCCACATTCACCTATGGTCCCCTTTTAGGCTTGTTTGCATTTGGTATTTTAACCAAATATCAAATTAAAGATAAGTACGTATGGATTATTGGGTTACTCTCCATATTAATCACTTTCGGAATAACATCTTTACCAGAAAGTATCATTGGTAATTATAAATTTCATTGGGAAATACTACCGCTTAATGGTTTAATTACTTTCCTGGGTTTAATATTGATTTGTAGAAAGTAAAACCAAAGTACAAGCCGCTTCAAAAGCAATTTTATGTTCTTTTAAAAACTTATATAATTCTGGATTTTCTGTTCCAGGATTGAAAATAACGCGCTCAGGTTTTAAGGATATTATAT
>NZ_JBATHX010000213.1:0-3262 GCF_049667265.1 Algibacter sp.
ATTATAATTCCATTTTTCTTCCGAATTAACTTTCAAAGCATCATCCCATCCAAACCACTCAGGTTTTCCTAAAAGTGCCTTAATTTCATTTTTGTTTTGCCCTATAAAAAGGCTATCGGATAATATTTTTTTAGCCATTTCATAGCGTAATTGTGGTTTGTCTTCCCAAGCAAAGGCGTCAAAATGCTTTTCATGATGATAGCTACTAAAAATATTTAACATTGGGTAAAACATGTAAAAATAAACGATGGGTGTAAGTGCTAAACTTACAATTACGGTGAGCCATTTTCGTTTATCAATAGTATTTACAAATAGCCAAACGGCAATGAAAACAATAACTAGAAAAATAATATATAATGGCGTTACTATCATTTAATTTGCTTTGTTTAGGTTTAGTTTGGTTAGCCATAAAAAGAAGAGTGTCACACTTAAAAAATAAATAATATCTCGTGTATCTAAAACACCACGGCTCATACTTTTATAATGCGAACTCATCGCTAATTGTTCTACAAAATCACTAGACATAAACTCGGCAATACCTTCAAAACCAATGTAAAAAATAAAGCAGATAAAAACGGCGGTAATAAATGCCACAATTTGATTGTCTGATAAAGTTGAAGAAAAAATGCCAATAGCTGTATAAGCTGCCAATAAAAAAAGTAACCCAAAATAAGAACCTAAAGTACTGCCCATATCTAAATTACCAACAGGGTTTCCTAATTGATAAACCGTGTAAACATAAAGTAGCGTTGGTAAAAGCGCGATTAAAATTAAAATAAGCGAACCAAAATATTTTCCTAAAATAATATTGAAATGTGAAATAGGTTTGGTTAATAACAGCTCTAAAGTGCCTTGCTTTTTTTCATCCGAAAAACTACGCATGGTAACAGCAGGAATCAAGAAAATTAAAATCCATGGTGCTAATAAAAAGAAGTTAGATACATCGGCAAACCCGTAATCAAGAATATTAAATTCACCTTTAAATAACCAAAGGAATAACCCGTTTAAAACTAAAAAAATAGCAATTACCAAATACCCAATTGGCGAGGCGAAAAATGAGTTTATTTCTTTTTTTAAAATGGCTATCATTTATTTTTTTTTATTATTTGTCACATTGAGCGCAGTCGAAATACAATTAAAAACGATATTTCCATTGTCTTCGGATGCGCACAGACTAACATTAGATTTGTTATTAGCTTTAGTCATCTTTTAGTACAACTGTTCATCATTCAAAAATCGTTAATCGTAAATCGTCAATCAAGTGTTTCCAACTTATCAACACTCCAAGCTTCAGGCGGCATATTAAAAAGCGGTTTTACTTTACTCCAAACGGTATTAAATAATTTAGATTTTCTATAGTCTTCTAAAGCTGCATCAGATTCCCAATAGCTATAGGTGAAAAATATACTAGGGTCATTTTTATCTCTATATAATTCTAAAAATTGGCAACCTTCAAAAGCTCTTATATTAGTTTTGGTATTCTCAAAATTTTGAAGAAATGCTTCAATATTTTGTTTGTGAAATCCCAATTTTACTATTCTAACTAACATATTTTTTTACTGTTTTTTCACTTTTTTTCCTTCAGGGAATTGTCCAACAGTCAATGGTGATAAATCCACAGCTTTAACATTATCTGGAATTTTTGCACCTTTATGAATTACCGGAGCCGAAATAAAATTAATACTTACGGCATCCATTAATCCAAGCCCTAAAAGGGTCGATGCACTTCCAACTGTTGCACTATTACTCTTGTAAACGGCAATCTCTAAAAAGTTGCCAGAGTTAAAAACTACAAGTTTTCTTCCTTCATCGTAACGTTTGTTTTCTGGGATTTCAAAATTTACAATATCACTATATTTATTGTGAATTTCCTTAAACGTGTAATTTCGCGCCGAAATTTCAAAATTTCTCCCCTTCTGAATGGTTTCAAAAAAGTTTCGCTTAATATTCGTTACTACATTTCCGTAATTATCAACATATATAATGCTGCCAACAATTTGGGTTTTGTCGTCATTAACAAAAGGCACAATATTTCTAATCGGTTTTATTTCAGAAATAGGTTTCCCAATAACCTCTAAAGTGCCACCACGAGCAATATGGCAAGCTACTTTTACAAACACATCCAAAACAGGAAAGCTCGTTTGAATTTTATCATGAATATTAATTTCAACAATTTTTTCGGGTGCAATTTCCGAGCATATCATACTCATAATACCATTATTAGCACAAATAAAATAATGATCGTTTAGCTTAATGGCAATGTGTTTGTTTTCAGGATTTATTTCAGAATCTATCCCGATTATATGAATAGTCCCTTTCGGGAAACTATTATAAGCATTTTGAATAATGTATGCCGCCTCAGGAATATTAAAAGGTGAAACAGAATGTGAGATATCAACAATTTTAACATCAGGAAGCTCACTATAAATAGCGCCTTTTGTGGCGCCAGTAAAGTGGTCTTTTTCACCAAAATCGGTTGTTAATGTTATGATTGCCATGGCAAAATTGTTAATATGTTTTTAATGTTAACTTACTCAAAATTATGTATTTTTGAGTTTCACATGTATGTGATACAAACCTACATAAATTTTTGTTTTTGTTTTTATATTTTGAATGAAAATGTAAGTAAGTTTTCAACTAAAATACTTGTAAATCATTAAACTAATAACACGCTTTTGAACGAAATTATTATCGAACTCGAAGAAATAACTCCAAAAGAATTTTTTGGAGCTCAAAATGCAAATATTGAACTTCTTAAAAAATACTTCCCCAAATTAAAAATTGTTGCACGCGGAAATAAGATTAAAGCCTTTGGTGATGAAGAATTACTTGAAGAATTTGATCGCCGTATCTCCATGCTTTTAAAGCATTTTGCGAAGTATAATAAATTGGATGAAAACGTTATCGAGCGTGTATTAACAAGTCAAAGTAGCGACGATTACACAACTTCAAAGCAAAGTGGTGAAACCATCGTTCATGGCGTTGGTGGCAAACTCATAAAAGCACAAACGGCAAACCAACGTAAAATGGTCGAGTTAATGCGTAAAAACGATATGGTTTTTGCTATTGGTCCGGCCGGAACAGGAAAAACCTATACAGGCGTTGCATTGGCGGTTCAAGCCCTTAAAAATAAAGAAGTAAAGCGTATTATTTTAACACGCCCAGCGGTTGAGGCAGGCGAAAATTTAGGGTTTTTACCTGGCGATTTAAAAGAAAAGCTAGACCCATACATGCAACCATTATACGATGCGCTGCGTGATAT
>NZ_JBATHX010000214.1:0-2417 GCF_049667265.1 Algibacter sp.
CTATGCGTCCGTGGGTTTTTAGCCCAAACAAAGTGCCTTTGTCATGCACTAAATTGAATTCTACATAACGTCCACGACGAATTTCTTGCCAAGTTCGGTTTGCTTCTGTGTATGGTAATTCTTTGCGTTTTTCAACTATCGGCACGTAAGCTTCTAGGAAACTATCACCAACCTCAGTTACGAAGTTATACCAGTTTTCCATAGTCATGTCCTCTGTTGCTTTACAATAATCGAAAAATAAACCACCTATACCTCTACCTTCGTTTCTGTGTGTATTATAGAAATATTCATCACAACGTTTTTTGTAGGTTGGATAAAATTCTGGGTTATGTTTGTCGCATGCCGTTTTACAGGTTTGATGGAAATGTTTAGCATCGTCTTCAAACAAGTAATAAGGTGTTAAGTCTTGTCCGCCACCAAACCAACTATCTATTATTTTTCCGTCTTTATCATACATTTCAAAATAACGCCAATTAGCATGAACTGTTGGAACCATTGGTTTTTTAGTGTGAAGTACTAAACTCAATCCGCAGGCAAAAAAATCGACATCGCCTACTTTAAAATAAGCTTGCATCGATTTGGGTAATTTACCATGAACGCCAGAAATATTAACGCCACCTTTTTCAAAAACGTTTCCGTTTTCAATTACGCGAGTTCGGCCGCCACCACCTTCAGGTCGTTCCCAAATATCTTCTTGAAATTTAGCTTTACCATCAACAGCTTCCAACTTTGATGTGATGCTGTCTTGTAAATTTTGTATGTATTGGTAGAATTTGTCTTTCATATTTATTCAATCTCTTTATACAACTCGTATAATTCCATGTTTAATGAGTTTTCGCCTGGTGGTGTAAATTCATTATTTAGCGTTTTTATCCAAGTAAAATTATTGTTTTCTGCCACTTTTACGCTCCCAATATTACTTTTGTGAACTATAATTTGAAGTGTTTTAAATCCTAATTGAGAAAAAGCATAGTCAGATAATTGTTTGACAGCTTCGGTTATTAATCCTTTACCTTGAAAATTATAATCTATACAATAGGCTAATTCGCCTTGCTTTTTATCTAAATCGACCTCTTTGATATATACTAAACCCAATAATTTATTGGATTCGGCTTCTCTTAATGTAAACAAGAATTCTTCTTTGGTTTCAAATTGTGATACTTTTTTAGCAACAAAAATATTTGATAAATCGGGTGTTAAATTTTGCTCTAGTGTTTTTGGGAAAAAGCGTTTTAATCGGTCTTCGTTGGCTACAATAAAGTTGCAAATGGTCCATCCATCTTTTGGGTGAATGGGAATGATGTAATATGAACCAAAATTAAGCCGCATTTACAGGTTTGTTTTTAAGTTGAAGCGCTTCTACCGTTCTTGTTGAAGCCGCTGTAACCGAAAAGGGAAGTACTAAAATTACACCAATAACGGGAATTAATAAAAACAGCATAAATACAATGCCGTTTCCGATGGCTAAACCACGATTTTTACGCACAAACTGCAGGCTTTCTTTATATTGAAAATGACGCTCTAAAGTGTAATCCATATTACCAAAACCTTCATAATAAGCTTGAACAATAAAGAGTAATATGGTTGAAAATATGTTGACTACAGGAATAAATTTTAAAAGCAGAATAGGAATGGTTAATAACAATTCCATTAAAAGATTTCGGCTATTAATGCGGATACCTCTTGACAATTGTTGCATGAAGGAGGTGTCTCTATGTGAATGTGCCGGATTACCTGTAAAATGAGCCTCTATTTTTTCTGAAACAGGACTCATAAATGGCGCGGATAATGCCATGATGATGTGTTTAAAAAGAATAAGACCGATTATAATAATTATTAATCCACCAATAAAATTGCTGATTGAAGCAAAAGTTTCGTGTCCCCAATCCCAAATCCAGATTTTGGAAATGAATGCTCCAATATTATCTGATAATGCATAAGCTGAACCAAAAACTGCAATGGCTGATAAAAAGCTAATTAGCATAGGAATGGCAAAATATTTCCAAAGTTTTAATTTTGAAATTAAGCTGAAAGCACCAAAGTATGCTTTAATTCCTGAAATTATGTCTTTAATCATAGAAGCCTCTCCCTAGCCCTCTCCAAAGGAGAGGGAATTGATTATGTTAAAATATTGAAAATTATCAAATACTAAACCTTTTTAAGATTCAAATACCCCAAATTGATAACAGTTTCTCCTCTTTGGGGAGGTTAAGAGGGGCTGTTATATTCTTTAACGGCATCTATAAACGCTTTAGCATGATCTAACGGGATGTTTGGTAGGATACCATGACCAAGGTTTACGATGTATTTGTCTTTACCAAAATCGTTAATCATTTGGTGTACCATTTTTTTGATTTCTGCCGGTGGCGAAAATAAGCGTGTTGGGTCGAAATTACCCTGAAGCGTAATGTTTCCGC
>NZ_JBATHX010000215.1:0-30011 GCF_049667265.1 Algibacter sp.
CCTCATTATCTTTTCCATAATTTTTACTTGTTATGGTTTCAATTTCGCGAATAACAGGCGTAAAAACATCGGTATCATAATTTGATTGAACACCTTGTAATACCATACAAAGTCGCTCAAAGCCCATTCCTGTATCTATATGTTTATTGGGTAAAACTTCAAGCGAACCATTTGCTTTTCGGTTGTATTGCATGAATACTAAATTCCATATTTCAACAACTTGCGGATGATCTTGATTAACTAAATCTTTACCAGAAATTTTAGCTTTTTCTTCAGCCGAGCGAATATCAACATGTATTTCACTACATGGCCCACAAGGACCTTGATCGCCCATTTCCCAGAAATTATCTTTCTTATTACCCTTTAAAATACGGTCTTCAGAGATGTATTGTTTCCAGATATCATAAGCTTCAGTATCCATTTTTAAGTTATCGTTATCATCACTCCCCTCAAAAACGGTTACATATAAAATATCTTTATCAATGCCGAATTCATCAACTAAAAGCTCCCATGCCCAAGCAATCGCTTCCTTTTTAAAGTAATCGCCAAAACTCCAATTTCCTAACATTTCGAACAACGTATGGTGGTAGGTGTCATACCCTACTTCTTCCAAATCATTATGTTTACCGGAAACACGTAAACATTTTTGGGTATCTGCAATACGGTTGTTTTTGGGCTGGGCATTTCCTAAAAAATACTCTTTAAACGGTGCCATACCAGAATTAACAAACATTAAGGTTGGGTCATCTTTTAAAACCATTGGTGCAGATGGCACTATGCTATGCTTCTTTTCTTCAAAAAAACTTAAAAATTTTGATCGTACTTCTTGTGATTTCATGTATTGTTTTTGTGCTCTTGTTTCTGATAAATTATATTTAATAAGAAACTATTTTTATATTTACTCTCCAAAAATATTTAAATTTATGGAGATGGTGAATCTACAATAACTTTATCAACTTAATTATTATGATAATAATTTCGTAGGTTTGTTCGTTTACATATCCAAATACAACACTTTTGGCTGTATTAATTTAGTTGCAAAAATAGTATAATTTAAGAAATGAGTAAGGTAAAATATTACTACGATAAAGAATCGCTTTCTTACCGCAAAATAGAGCGCAAAAAAAGAACAACATTTAAGTATGCAAGTATCTTTATTTTAGCCGCAGCATTTTTTGCATTTATTTTTGTTTTTGTTACAAGCCAATACGTTGAATCTCCTAAGGAGCGTGCTTTAAAAAGAGAATTACAAAACACCCAATTACAGTTCCAACTACTTAATAAAAAGATGGAGCATGCTGAAACTGTTTTAGCCAATGTTGCAGACAGAGACAATAATATTTACCGTGTGTATTTTGAGGCTAACCCCATTCCTGAAGAGCAACGTAGAGCCGGATTTGGAGGTATAAATAGATATAAAAGCCTAGAAGGTTTTGATAATTCTAAACTAATTATTGAAAGTAATAAACGATTAGATGTTTTACAGAAACAAATAGTCGTGCAATCTAAATCTTTAGATGAAATAGCGATACTTGCTGAAGAAAAGGAAAGTCTTCTTGCAGCAATTCCAGCCATACAACCCGTAAGTAACGAGGATTTAACAAGAATGGCATCGGGTTACGGGATGCGATCTGACCCATTTACGAAAGTTAGAAAAATGCATTGGGGCATGGATTTTACTGCACCTAGAGGCACGCCAATTTATGCAAGCGGTGATGGTGTTATTACGCGAGCCGACAGTAATTCTTCTGGATATGGAAATCATATAAGGATTGATCATGGTTATGGGTACACTAGTTTGTACGCCCATTTATACAAGTATAATGTTAGAAAAAATCAAAAAGTAAAACGAGGCGATTTAATTGGATTTGTTGGCAGTACTGGCCGTTCTGAAGCACCTCATTTACATTATGAAATATTTAAAGACGATGACCGCATTAACCCAATAAACTTTTACTACGGAAGTTTAACTGCGGAAGAATTTAACAAACTATTGGAGCATGCTTCTTTAGAAAATCAATCCCTCGATTAATGCATATAGACTTACCTGAAAAAAGATATTATGGTATTGGCGAAGTTGCTAAGGCTTTTGGCGTAAATACTTCATTGGTGCGCTTCTGGGAAAAAGAATTTGATGTTCTTAAACCTAAAAAGAACGCAAAAGGCAACCGTAAATTTACCCCAGAAGACATAAAAAATCTTAAATTCATTTATCATCTTGTTAAAGAGCGCGGTTTTACACTTGAAGGCGCAAAAACACATTTAAAAGAAGAAAAAAAGCAAGCGCTTAATAATTTTGAAATTATTAGCAAACTAGAAGATGTAAAAAATCAACTTATCAAAATAAAGCAACACCTATAATTTTTTTTTAAATCAAGTAACTTTTACAGAAAATAAGTGTCTTATATAGTAACATTTAAAATCATTCACTAAACCATATTATCATGAAAAAATTTTTACCGTTAATTATTATAGCCATTGTTGTATTGGGAATTTATTCTTGGGCAAAAGGATTTAACAATACCGCAGTTGAATATGAGGCCGATGCAAAAACAGCTTGGTCGAATGTTGAAAGTGCTTACCAACGTCGTGCAGATTTAATACCAAACCTTGTTGCAACGGTAAAAGGTTATGCGGCGCATGAAAAAGAAACTCTAGAAGGTGTTATTAAAGCACGTTCTGAGGCTACAAAAACAACTATTAATGCTGGTGATTTAACACCTGAAAAAATGGCTCAATTTCAACAAGCACAACAAGGGTTAAGTGGTGCTTTATCAAAACTTTTAGTAACTGTAGAGCGTTACCCAGAGCTTAAGGCTGATAAAAGCTTTTTAGAATTACAATCGCAGCTTGAAGGCACAGAAAACAGAATTAATGTAACTAGAGACCGTTATAATGAAGCTGTTAATATTTATGACATATTCACTACAAAATTCCCAGGGAAACTATTGGCTGGCTTATTTGGTTTTGAAGAAATGGCTAGATTTAAAAGTGCTCCTGGAAGTGAAAACGCTCCTAAAGTAGAATTTTAAAATGTCTAATAAAGTTGAAGAATTTCTAACTGCAGACGAAGAGCAAGACATTGTTGAGGCTATTCGTGTGGCAGAATTAAATACTTCAGGAGAAATACGTGTACATATTGAAAAAACGAGTAAAGGCGATGCTACAAATCGTGCTTTAGATCTTTTTCATACGCTAAAAATGGACAACACTAAACTTCAAAATGCCGTTTTAATTTATTTGGCAATTGATGATAAAACCTTTGTTATTTATGGTGATAAAGGCATTAATGAGGCCGTTGGAAATAATTTTTGGGATAGTACAAAAAACGTGATGCAATCACATTTTAAACACGGCAATTTCAAACAAGGCCTAGTGGAAGGTATTTTGAAATCTGGTGAACAATTAAAAAAATATTTCCCTTATTCAGAGTCCGACTCAAACGAGTTAACTAACGATATTTCTAAAGGATAGATACTAAGTATGCAATTTTCAGTAATCAGTTTTCAGTCGCAGATTAACTTAAATGTTAAGGCTACCCTATGTTTACTGGTTGCTATATTGTCTTTCGGCTTTTCTTATGGACAATATACCATTCCTGAAAAACCTGAATTTCAAACAAGTGTTTATGACTATGTTAATTTACTTTCTTCTTCACAGAAATCAAATTTAGAACAAAAGCTAATTAAATATTCTGATACCACTTCTACACAAATTGTAGTAGCCATAATCAATTCCACCAATGGAGAAAATATTAATTATTTAGGTGCTCAATGGGGTCAAAAATGGGGTATTGGTCAAGCAAAGGAAGATAATGGTATTTTAATTTTATTAGCATTAACTGATAGAAAAATTGCAATAAACACCGGCTATGGCGTTGAACACTTATTGACGGACGCCATGTCCAAAAGAATTATTGAAAGAGATATTATTCCTTACTTTAAACAGAATGACTACCCAGGAGGACTAAATAGAGGTGCTGATGCCATTTTTGAAGTCATGAACGGTGAATATGAAGGCACGCGTCAATCCAATCAGGGTGAATTTCCTATAGGTTTAATATTTATATTGATTTTTATATTTATTATTATTCTCATATCCATATCTAAAAACAGACGAGGCGGCGGAAATAGCGGAAACCGAAGTGGTGGTAGAGATTTACTAGAAGCCATTATTCTAAGCAATATGGGTCGTGGAAGTTACCGACGAGGTTCATCTGGTTGGGGCGGAGGTTCTAGCGGTGGTGGCTTTGGCGGCGGAGGCGGCGGCTTTGGTGGTGGCTTTGGCGGCGGTGGTTTCGGCGGTGGTGGTGCTTCTGGTGGATGGTAAAATTCAGGTTTCATTCTTAGTAAAGATGTTCAGAATTCGGCAAAAGCAAAGACTAAATATTTCTTAGATAAAAAAATCATTTTTCATTCTTTTTTCTAAATTCGTTACTTGTTTTATAGTTACAGGCGCTACGGATTTGATTAAAACCTCATCAAATGCATCGGTACTAATTTTAAGTTTACTATTTGATAAAGTGATGTTTTCTTGATTTAATAGAATTTTCTTTTTATAAGTTTGACAGCGATTATAGGATAAGAGTAGATTTAAATGCGCGTTTGAGGTTTAATCTGAAAGCTGATAGTCGCCATTTTTATCGGAAATGGTATAGGTAACCAAACTGCTATCTTTCTTGCGTTCCAGATAAACGGTAGCTGCTTCCAAGGGTTTTTCATCTTCCTCTGAAACTATTTTACCATTAACCTTAAAACCTTTCGATTGACTGAATGAAAAAAGGCAACTCAATAAAGTCGCGACAAATATTAATTTGCGCATTTGATTTTTTTGATTGATTAATGAAGCCTTAGTTAAAAAGCTGATTTTATCTAATAAAACGGCCCGTGACATTGCCATCAATAATGCCGATAACCTCATTAATAGTTGTGTAATTTACATCGCCAACATAGGTGTGTTTTAAGGCACATGCTGCACTTGCAAACTCCATGGATTTAATATCATCATAATGCTGTAAACCATAAATTAGACCGGCTGCAAAGGCATCTCCAGTTCCAATTCTATCCACAATGTGAGTAATATCAAAATCTTGTGTTTCACGAAACTCTTCACCATTCCACATTCTAGCTCTTATTTTATGCCATGACGAATTGATAGACGTTCGAATCTTATCAAATACCTTAACAATGGATGGGAATTTCTCAATGAGTTGTTTACTGGCTACAATAAATTCATCATTACTATAACCAAAATTCGTTCCTAATACCTCATTCATTTCATTAATACCACCAATAAAAATGGTAGAGCAATGAAGCAATTCAGTTAGCGCCTCTTTTGGGTCTACTCCATACTTCCATAAACCACTTCTATAGGTAGGATCTGCAGAAACTTGCATCCCTTTTTTTCTAGCCAATTTCAATCCTTCTTTTAAGGTATCAAAACTACCTTGAGTCAATGCCGGAGTAATTCCCGTCCAATGAAACCAACTGCCATCTGCTAATGATTTTTCCCAGTCAACCATACTAGGTTTAATTTCAGAAAAGGCTGAATGCGATCGGTTATAGGATATTGAACTTGGACGCATAACTGCACCAACTTCTAAAAAATAAACGCCTAATGGCCTATTAGACCTTATAATAGCTGTTGTATCTATATCAAATTTATTGAGGTAAGCAAGGGCGGTATTTCCAATGAAATCATCAGAAATACATGTAATATGTTTTACATTTCCTCCAAAATTGGCGATGGAAATACCAACATTTAATTCGGTTCCACCGAAATAAAACTCGACTGTATTGGATTGAATAAATTTTCTGTTTCCTTGAGGTGATATACGCATAAGCACCTCGCCAAAAGTAATTGTTTGACCCATTTAATAATTATTTAAGTTTCTAAAATAACTATTAATAATGAATATAAAAACTATAATTAAGTTGTTCTCAAATATACTTATTACTTCTTTCGCATATACACGCTAATTGGCACGCCATTGAAACCAAATTTTTCTCTTAATTTATTTTCTAAGAATCGCTTGTAGGGATCTTTTACATACTGTGGTAAATTACAGAAAAAAGCAAATTGTGGTTGCGGCGTAGGCAACTGCATAATATATTTAATTTTCACAAATTTTGCTTTATAAGCTGGCGGTGGGTAATTTTCAATTATTGGTAACATGACCTCATTAAGCTGACTTGTTTTTATTTTCTTAGATCGGTTATTATAAACCTCAACAGCTGTTTCAATAGCCTTAAAAATACGCTGTTTTGTTAATGCTGAAATAAAAACAATAGGCACATCTGTAAAAGGTTCCATTTGCCTTCTTATAGCTTTTTCATATTCCTTCACAGATTTATGATCCTTTTCTACCAAGTCCCATTTGTTTACCAAAATAACAATCCCTTTTCTGTTACGCTCTGCAAGCCAAAAAATATTTTGTACTTGTCCGTCAAAACCTCTATTTGCATCTAAAACTAGCAAACACACATCAGAATGTTCAATAGCACGAACACTTCGCATAACTGAATAAAACTCTAAATCTTCCTTAACTTTCGACTTTCTTCTTATCCCTGCAGTATCAACTAGGTTAAATTCAAAACCAAAACGGTTATATTTTGTATCAATTGAATCGCGGGTTGTTCCGGCAATATCGGTAACAATATATCTGTCTTGTCCAATTAAAGCATTAATGAAAGATGATTTCCCAGCATTTGGTCTACCAACAACAGCAAAACGCGGTAATGCTTCTTCCTCCACTTTTTCCTTTTCTGGTAAAGCCTCCACTAAATCGTCCAATAATTCGCCTGTTCCACTACCATTAATACTTGCAATGGTGTAATATTCACCTAAACCTAAAGCATAAAACTCTACGGCATCTTCAGCACGTTTTCCGTTATCAACTTTATTTACAACTAAAAAAACAGGCTTATTTACTTTACGTAGTAATTTAGCAACATCTTCATCCATTCCTGTCACACCAGATTCTACATCAACCATAAAAACAATAGCATCAGCCTCATCAATTGCTAATTCTACTTGTTTATCAATTTCTGCTTCAAAAACATCGTCGCTACCTTTAACATAACCACCTGTGTCAATTAATGAAAACTCCTTACCATTCCAATCACATTTACCATAATGACGGTCTCTTGTAACACCACTCACGGCATCAACAATGGCTTCTCTACGTTGAATTAAACGATTAAAAAACGTTGATTTCCCAACATTTGGTCTTCCTACTATGGCTACTATATTACTCATATTCTTTGTATTAAGTGTTGCACGCTATCCGGTGCCTTTATTATTTCTATCCGAAATATTTTGCAAAAATAGGAAATATAGATGACGCAAAGTTCTTTTTTAATAAAGATTGAAAGTATTTCAGTTTTAAAGAAAAAATAGTACTTTACTTCACTAAACTAAACATGAATGCCATTAAGCAACGACATTGTATTACGCCCAAGGTTTAAACTTGAAATACCAAGGAACAACGAAGCTATTTTGAAAGATTTTGAAAAGGCTAAATCAGAACAATCAGAATACATAGTTACGCGAGTTGACGATCATGTTTTTATTAAATTTCCCAAAGAAAAGCAACATTTCTGGTCGCCACAATTACATCTTGAAATTAATAAGGTTGAGGAGAATTCCAGCACGCTTCATGGTTTGTTTGGCCCGAATCCAACGGTTTGGACCCTTTTTATGTTTCTCCATTTTATTGTAGCAGGGCTATTTATTGGCTTTGCCATTTGGACCTATACCAATTGGGCTTTAAAACAATCTTTTGCAGTTCAAATTAGTATTACATTTTTAATGGTTTTGCTTTGGATTGCTTTATATTTTGCCGGAAGTATTGGTAAAGCCTCAAGTACAAAAGACATGCGAATGCTTAATGATTTTATGAATAAAGTTCTAGGAATTGAACAAATTACAACTAATTAAAAAAGCCTTACTTTCTATTAATAGCTTTTTGTATTTATCATTTTTTTAAATCAAAACGTTTTAAGAATAAATTTAACACCTGGTTTTTATTCGTTATCTACAAATTGGAAATTTGAATAGAAATCTTCCCAAGCCCACCACGCGGCAACATAAGCATATTTTGGTTTTTCTAAAACACTTCCATTAGTGCCTACCCCTAAAATATTATACTTAATGCCACTTTTACTTTGAAGAATAAAAGGCAATTCATTATCTAATACTTTATAATCATTAGCATTACCCACTTTAAATGCATTGAAAAATCTGTTTGATTGGTTACCTATTATTATATATTCTTGGCCGCTAATTGTTTTTACAACAATTTTATTTCGAAAGTTTGTATGCCTAAAAATATGAACATTATCAAAATCATCAATAATGCCAAATACATGTTCATCTGGATTGGGTTTCTCTACGTCTGAATTACTATTATCATCTTCGTCTGGTGGGTTTCTATTATTTTTATACGAGATTAATTTACCTGAATTTGAAGATCCTGCAAAAACTTTAGCATTTGGAAAGAATGATTTAACAGCGCCCCAAGTTGTTTCTAAAACTGGAATAGTATTAAACCTTCTGTTTTTATTTTCTCCTTTTATGCCTTTAATTAGCATTTGAGACCAAATAGATTCAGTTTCATCATCCCAAGGCGTTAAATTATCTTTATATAAATATCCAGAGGCTCTGAAAATCTGAGTTCTTGTGAATGCCACAGCGCTTTTTGTTATTGGACAATAAGTAAATGCATATTTTCTACCATTATAATCAGCATTTATAACCTCATTTTCAAAAGTATAAACATATGGATACACAATTACACCTAAACCAAAATGAAGGACACCTACTAATTGGCCATCATTTAAGCTTATGTTATCAACAGTATCAAATTTTGGGTTTATTGCTAAAGGGTATAAGAAAAAATCACCCGAAATATCTTTTTCATCAATTAACCATTCATTATCAGATTGGGTATTATCAGACGTATCGTCTTTACTACTACAACTTGAAATAAAAAAAATAATGATAAGTATGACAAAAAGGCTTCTCATAATGAGTGTTTTGTCGTAAAAAATAGAGAACCTTACATATTTGTTAAACTCCTAAAAAACTAATTATTATAACCAAAACGTTTCAATTGGTTTTGATTACTCCTCCAATTCTTATTTACTTTAACGTATAATTCAATATGAATTTGCTTTCCAAAAAAAGTTTCTAAATCTTTTCTAGCCTCTACACCTACTCGTTTTAAAGCACTCCCTTTATGACCAATAATAATACCTTTTTGAGTTTCACGCTCAACCATAATTACTGACCGCACTCTAATAATATTTTCTTCTTCAAAAAACTCTTCTGTATCCACTTCTACAGCATACGGAATTTCTTTTTTATAATGCATTAGAATTTTTTCACGAATGGTTTCATTAATAAAAAAACGTTCAGGTTTATCGGTTAATTGATCTTTTGGATAGAATGCTGGTGACTCTGGAAGTAACTCCAGAATGCGATTAAAAACCTCTTTAACATTGAATCCTTCTAAAGCTGAAACTGGAAAAATTTCTGCATTTGGAACTTTTTCAGCCCAAGTTTGCACTTGACTTTCTAATTGTTCTTGGTCTGATTTGTCAATTTTATTAAGTAATAATAAAACAGGAATTTTTGAATTGGTTATTTTATTAAAAAAGGCTTCATCTTTTAATTCTTTTTCTCCAATCTCAACCATATAGATAAGCACATCGGCATCCTCAAAGGCCGATTTAACAAATCCCATCATAGATTCTTGTAACTGATAAGCTGGTTTTATAATTCCAGGAGTATCACTTAAAACCACTTGAAAATCAGCACCATTTACAATACCCAAAATACGATGTCTTGTAGTTTGTGCTTTTGATGTAATTATAGAAAGTTTTTCTCCTACAAAGGCATTCATTAATGTGGATTTTCCAACATTAGGATTTCCGATAATATTTACAAAACCTGCTTTATGGCTCATTTATTTTCCAATTTATTATTTGCAAAGTTACAATTTGCATATCCAATAAAACCAAAAATTTAAAAACAAAAAAAAACAGGAAGCTAAGCCTCCTGTTTTTAAGATATAAATAATTTTCTATAGATTACTTAACTTCTAATAACTCAACATCAAAAATTAATGTTGAATTAGCTTTAATTTTTCCGCCTGGTCTTGGGTTTGCGCCATAAGCGATATCACTTGGTACAAAAAACTTGTATTTAGCACCTTCTTTCATTAATTGTAAACCTTCTGTCCATCCTTTTATAACTTGTGTTACTCCAAACTCTGCTGGCGTACCTCTATCTACAGAGCTATCAAACACAGTTCCATCAATTAAAGTACCATGATAATGCACCTTTACTTTTGACGCGGTAGTTGGCGTATTTCCAGTACCTTCTTTTAAAACAAGATATTGTAAACCACTTTCAGTTGTTTGTACACCATCTTTAGTTTTATTTTCAGCTAAGAATTTTTCACCAGCTTCTTTATTTTTTATTGCTTCCTCTTGAAGTTTAGCAGCATCTAATTTTTGTTTCTTTTGAAAATATGCTCTAACTACTTCTTGTGCTTTAGTTTCTTCAAGTAAGATATTTGTAGAATCAGTTACATTATTGAAACCTTGCATAAACAAATCACTATCAAAATCTTCAAAACTTGCTTTTACATTTCTTGCAACATCCATTCCAATAGCATAACTCACAGAATCTAATTCTGTTTTTATTGGTTTTTCTGTAGCTCCATTTTTATTACAAGATGCTATTAGCATAACCATGGCAACCAAACTTAAAATTTTTAATATTTTCATTTTTTATTAATTTTTTATTACGTCGCCAAATGTAACAAATTTATTAGGAGTAAAAAAGAAAAATAAATACTGTTAAACTCGCATAAAAAACCATAGAGATCCAAACCAAAACTCATTATTTAAAAAGCCTAAAGAAAAAAAAGAGCCGCTAAATTGCGGCTCTATAAATGAAGTTTTAATTCAATAATTATTTTCTAACTGATTTTACAATTGCTAAAGCTGCCTTAACATCTTTCTCTAATTTTGCATAATCTTTATTAGCAATAATATCTTTTGATATTAATTGAGACCCCATTCCTACACATGTTACACCAGCATCAAACCAACCTTTTAGGTTTTCTTCTGTTGGCGAAACACCACCTGTTGGCATAATAGATGTCCATTGTTGTGGTCCTTTAATGCCTTTAACAAATTTAGGACCGTAAAGATCTCCTGGGAATAATTTTACGATTTCGCATCCTAATTCTTCAGCTCTAGTAATTTCAGTTAATGAACCGCATCCTGGAGACCAAAGTACTTTTCTTCTATTACAAACAATTGCAATATCTTCTCGCAATACAGGTGTTACTATAAAGTTAGCACCCAAAGCCATATATAATGAGGCTTGTCCTGCATCTGTAACAGAACCAACTCCCATTATCATGCCTGGTAAATTAGCAATAGCATATTTTGTTAATTCGCCAAAAACTTCGTGAGCGAAATCACCACGTGCCGTAAACTCCATTAAACGAGCTCCACCATCGTAACATGCTTTAAGTACTTTTTTACTTAATTCTATATCATTATGAAAAAACAAAGGAATCATTCCTGTGTCATTCATGGCTTGCGCCACTTCTAATCTTGAAAATTGTGCCATTATATTTTATTTTTTTTGTTTAAATTAATTCCAGTTTAATATTTTTTTGAAATCATATTCCTCTGGGTTAGCCAAATATTTTTTCGCATTGTCATAATCTTTCTCTTTTAGAAAGAAAAGGTGTTCTATAAATAACTGCGCCATGTCTGAGTTAATATCCACTAACCTTGGTGGTATTTTTCCGTTTTCGTCTTCAAAATCCTTTAAGTATAAAGGACTAATATCGCCTTTTGAATTAGCGCTAACGATACAACCAGAAATACCTTGGTCAAATAATTTTTTTACACCAATACCTAGTAACGTACATAATGTTAAATCGAAAGCAATTGGGTTGCAACATCTTAATTCATAACCAAGTTCAACTGGTCTGGATTTTATTACCAATCCTAATTCTTTCAATTTAACTTGCAATAAATAATTGAAGATATGAGATTTACTAACGTTTCCTAATTCTGGATGTCCATGATCATCATAAGTAAAATTGATGCCTGAATTTATGATTTCGTCTTCCTCCATAAAATGAAAAACGCCTTCACTAATTAAGGCTACTCCATATTCAACTCCCATTATTTTACATTTCACAATAGAAGAAATAATCATATTGGTTAATTTCTCGAATGTAATTTTTGTTTTGTTAAACATTTCAGGAATAATCATCATTTGAAAATGACAAGCAGAAGCAATTCCAAATGCCAAATGACCGGCTGAACGCCCCATGGCCGACATAACAAACCAGTTTTCACTAGTTCTAGCATCTTCATAAACCGTATTTCCAATTCGCACGCCTTCATCCTTTGCTGTATGAAAACCAAATGTTGGATTTCTATCTGGCAATGGTAAATCGTTATCTATGGTTTTAGGAACATGAATATGCGCTACCGATAGGTTGTGGTTTTGCAGGTATTTGGTTAACCTATTGGCGGTTGATGCAGTATCATCACCACCAATAGTTACCAATAATTTTACATTATTTTTTTCAAAAAAATCAGCTTTAAAATCACTATCCTTAGGTTTAAACCTACTCATTATTAAAGTAGATCCTCCACGACTAAAAATACGATCGGCATGATGGAAATCGAAAATCTTAACTTCAGGATTATCAGAAAGTAATCCTTGGTATCCATGATGGACACCTATTACTTTATAACCATCTTTTATGAAAGTTTTGGCTACGGTGCTAATTACAGTATTAATTCCTGGAGCAGGACCGCCGCCGCAAATAATTGCAATTGATTTTTCCATATGCTAATCTATAGTTTTAAAAAGGTTAATTTGATTGGTTTATCTAGCAACACGTCCAGACGCATCACCTCCCATCAATTTCTCAACCTCAGCAACAGTTACTAAGTTAGCATCACCTTTAATTGTGTGTTTTAAACAAGAAGCTGCAACAGCAAAATCTAATGCATTTTGGTCATTTTCAGGGTATTTTAGTAATCCGTAGATTAATCCACCCATGAAAGAATCTCCACCACCAACTCTATCTACGATATCAGTTATTTGGTATTGACGTGTTTCGTACATTTTCTTACCATCATATAAAACACCAGCCCATGTATTATGAGATGCTGAAATTGATCCTCTTAAAGTAGTAATTACTTTTTTAGCTCTTGGGAATTTTTCCATCATTTGTTGACAAACAGATAAGAAAGCCTCAGCTTTAACATCATGCCCTTGAGTTTGAACTGAAATTCCTTCTGGCTTAATACCAAAGTGCATTTCTGCATCTTCCTCATTCCCTAAAACAACATCACAGTAAGACGTTATTTCAGTCATTACTTTTTCTCTGTGAGCGTCGTTACAATAGTTCCATAGTTTAGCACGGTAGTTTAAATCTGTAGAAATAGTAATTCCTTTTGCGCTAGCAGCTTTTACAGCTTCTAAACAAACATCGGCAGCACCTTGCGAAATAGCAGGAGTAATACCAGTCCAATGGAACCATTCAACCCCTTCAAAAACAGCATCCCAATCAATCATTCCTGATTTAATTTCAGAAATTGAAGAATGTGCTCTATCATAAACCACTTTAGAACCTCTAGATACCGCTCCAGTTTCTAAGAAGTAAATCCCTAAACGATCACCACCCCAAACAATTTTATCAACACCTACACCTCTTTTGCGCATTTCCATCATAGCACACTCACCAATATCATTTTTTGGTAAACGTGTTACAAAATCACATGACACACCATAATTAGCTAAAGAAACAGCTACGTTTGATTCGCCACCACCATAAATTGCATCAAAGTTGTTTGCTTGTGAAAATCTTAAAAATCCTTGTGGAGCTAATCTTAACATGATTTCTCCGAATGTTACTACTTTACTCATTTTAATTGGTCTTATTTATTAATAATAGTTTTGCTTAATCGTTTAACCAAATGTTTCAAGATAAATCAAAACCTATACTTTATATTAGATTTTGATTCGATCAAATAATACGTTACATTTGCTTAAACGTTTAAGCAAAGATATAAAAAAATTGAATATCAAAAAGAAAACTACCATAAAAGATATTGCAAATGTGCTAAATATCTCTGCAGCGGCAGTATCTAAGGCGCTTCACGACGACTCCCGTATTAGTAAAAAAACAAAAAAGGCCGTTAAGCAGGTAGCTAAAAATTTAAATTACCAACCAAATCATTTAGCGAGCGCTTTAAGAAAAGGCAAAAGCAATTTAGTAGGTGTTATTGTACCTAGAATGAATAGCAATTTTTTTTCTTCCGTTATTCAAAATATTGAAGAAGTATTGAATAAGGAAGGGTATAGCATTATTATAACACAATCAAACGAATCGTTTAAAAAAGAATGTGCTAGTATCGACACTTTATTATTCTCGCAAGTTGATGGCATTATAGCATCCATGGCAAATGAAACTATTGACTTGGAATATTATGAAAAAATAAAAGCCAAAGGGATTCCATTAATATTATTTGATCGAGGTGAAAATGATTTAAATGTGGATTATATTGGAATTAATGACTATGACAGTAGCCATGTAATTGTTGAGCATTTAGTAAAACAAGGGCGGAAACGAATTGCCCATATTGGCGGCTACAAACATACCCGAATTTTTAATAATAGAATTCTCGGTTATATTGATGCATTAAAGAAGCACGAACTCCCTTTAGATAACGAATTATTAATTGAAAGTAGCTTAACTATTGAAGATGGGAAAGAAAAAATGTTGCAGTTATTAAAACTAAACAAAAAACCAGATGCCGTTTATGTTGCTAGTGATTATGCGGCTTTAGGAGCATTACAAGCCTTAAAGGAGCAAAACATTAAAGTTCCTGAGGACATTGCATTGGTAGGTTTTGGTGATGAACCGTTTACTGCCATGGTAACTCCCTCTATTTCAAGTATAAACCAGCATAGCGCAGAAATTGGAAAACAAGCGGCCTTAACATTTTTATCGTACACTAAGAAAAAATCAATAAAGCAAACCCTTAACAAAATTATTTTGGATGCTGAATTGGTGGTTAGAGAATCTTCAAAATAAATAAGCGTTGCTGTAATTAAACAACAACGCTCATTATGTTTTTATTAGTAAAATATTTTAAAACAATTTTACTATTAAAGATTTTAAATTAGATTCCTAAACCTTGACCACCACCAACTTGGATTGTTTCAGCAGTAAGGAAAGAAGCATCATCACTAGCTAAAAATGAAACAACAGCTGCTACATCCTCAGGTTGACCTAATCTACCTAACATAATATTGTTTTTCCATGAAGCAAAAACTTCAGGTTTAGTAGATTTAATTTGCTTGTGAAAATCTGTATCAATTGTACCAGGAGAAACAGCATTTACTCTAATCCCGTATTCTGCAAGGTCTTTAGCTAGAGCTCTTGTAATAGCATGAACTGCAGCTTTAGAAGTACCATAGATACCCGCACCAGGTCCACCAGCATTCCAACCAGCTATAGATGTATAATTGATTATAGATGCATTCTCACCTTTCTTAAGAAAAGGGATTGCTGCTCTTGAAGCAAAAAATGTAGAATCAAGATTTAAAGCCATTACGAATCTGTAAAATTCTGTAGTCATTTCTTCAAATCTAGATCTTCCACCTAAACCACCAGCGTTATTAACAAGTAGGTCAATTTTACCATACTTTTTTCCAATTTTAGTTATGTTTGAAGTTACCGCTTCTTCGTTTGTAACATCAAAACCGTAATATTCAGCTGTGATACCTTCGGCAGTAAGCTCTGCAACTCTTTTTGCACCTGCTTCGTCTTCAATACCATTCAAAATAACTGTATAACCGTCATTTCCTAATCTTTTTGCTACTTGAAAACCAATACCTCCTGTAGCTCCTGTAATTACTGCTACTTTTCCATTTGAATTACTCATACTCTTATAAATTTGATTTAATTATTATAATATTCTTTTTATTTTCCTTTTAAGGGTTCAATTTTCGGACATAAAAACCAAACAGCCGAAAGTGCTATTAGAGCTAATACTCCACCTATTATAAATGCAGGTGTATAATTTCCTCCAGTTGTTATGAATGCGACTAATATAGTAAGTCCCGCAGCTCCTAATTTAGCGGCCATCCCAGCAAAACCGGACAATGTACCTACTATTTTACCACTAAAAAGATCACTTGGTAAAGTCTGTATATTACCTATTGCAATTTGAAACCCGAAAAGTAAAACCGCCATAATAATTACGGCACTCATAGCAGATGCCGGTGCTTTTAATAAGAAGAAGCAAGGAATCATAATTATACAACCTAAAGTAATTGTCATCTTCCTTGTTTTATCTACAGACCAACCAGCTTTTATTCTATTTTTGGCAAGTAATCCACCGAATATAGCTCCAATCATCGCTCCAACATAAGGTACCCAAGCGGAGAATGCTATTTCTTTAACATCCATTCCAAAAACTTCAGACAAGTAGATAGGTATCCAAACTATAAATAGCCACCAGATAGGATCAATTGCTGCTGAGGCTATTATAACGCCCCAACTTTCTTTGTGTTTGAATAATTGGCTAGTAGTAGGAGTATACCCTTCATCATAATTACCATCTCCATCAATATCTTGATTTCTTTGTCCAGAAAGAATATACTTTCTTTCATCTTCTGTCAACCAAGGATGAGTTTTAGGATCGCCCTTTACCACAAATAACCACGGTATTAGCCATAAGAAACCAAGCACAGCCACAACAACAAAAATTGCTTTCCAATCAAAATAAACAGCTAATAATCCAATAATTGGATAGGCAACTATACCTCCTATAGCTGCTCCTGAATTAAAGATTCCTTGTGCAAGTGCTCGCTCTGTAGTAGGAAACCATTCTGCATTAGCCTTTGCAGCACCAGGCCAGTTTCCAGCTTCTGCAATCCCTAATAACGATCTAAAGATTGAAAAACTTAATATTCCTTGTGCAAATGCATGTAACATGGTAGCAATAGACCATACACCAATTGAAAGGGCAAAACCAAGTCTGGTTCCTATCCAATCGAAAATTTTACCAAAAAGGGCTTGACCTCCAGCATATGAAAGTATAAATACAGTTGATATGGTTCCATAAATAGCCTTATGTCCATCTTTATCCATTTCAGGAAATAAATCATTCGCAATATCAGGCCATAATGCTCCAAAAGCTTGTCTATCAATATAATTTATAACTGCGGCTAGTGCCACAAGTCCTACTACCCACCATCTTAAACCTTTTAATTTCATATTTTAGAGTTTTTGCAATATTAATTTATTTGTAAACTTGATTTATTTTTAGGCATATTTAACATTATAACAATATTGATATAAAACGCTAAAGTGTTTTTTCATTTTTTCTTTTGCCAAAGTAGGATCTTGTTTTTTTATAGCTTCAAAAATTTCAAAATGCTCATCAATTGCTTCTATAGACATTTTTTTATCACAAACATGGTATTTTTCAAAATCCATAATTATTTGGGGCGTAATAGCTAACATAAAGTTATTCATGGTACTATTTCCACTAGCCTTGGCAATAGCAAGGTGAAAAAGCAAATCTTCTTGTACTGCATCTTCTCCAGATAATACTTTTATTTTATAAGCATCTAGAGCTTCCTTAATGCGTTCAAGGTCTTCCTCCGTTCTTCTTAAGGACGCTAGTCTTACCGTTTTTAATTCTAGTAATATTCTTGTTTCTACTAAGGATTTAAAGTCTGATGATTCTAATCTAAGGATATCGTCAATCATCCCATTTAGTGCAATTATGCCAATATTAGCCATAAATGTTCCACTTTGTGGAATTGATTTTAACAGACCATAAAATTCTAATTTCTGAATAGCTTCTCTAACATTACTTCTACTCACCCCAAATTTTTCAGACAAAGTTCTTTCAGACGGTAACTTATCCCCTGGTTCAAGATTTTTAAAATTTATTAAATCTCTAATTTTGCCGACAATAACCATTTGCCCTTTTTGATTGTCATTTATGGAAGTTGTCTCTAATTTCATATTATTATCCTTAAACCTGTCAAACTTTTATTTTATATCTGTTTCGTTTGACAAATGACCCTTAGCCTTTTTAAATTTTGTTAGTGTGAAACTTCTAATTCATAAAATCTTACTTTTGCATAGGCCCCCTCGTCTCTTGACTGAAAGTAATTCCCAGCTTTAAAATAGTTTTCAAAAACTCCCCATTTTCTCATATGGATGCCCTCATATACTTTATATTCATTCCCATTAAGAATTATTACCATTTTACCTTCTGACACTTGAACTTCCAAAGTAAATTTTCTAAATCCTACCTCTTGTTCAAAATTAAATCCATCGTCATCATCCCAGGCATGTTCATGAAGTATTTCTTCATCAGGAGCATTTAAATCTTTAAGGATTTTTGTTTTTACGCGAATCTTGCCATCTTGCCAATATATTTTCAAAATTGGCGGTGCATTATTATCTTTTTGTCCAATTAAATCACGTTGTTCATTGGTTAATCTACCATGAATCTGCATAATAATAGCTTTATGGTATTTACCATTTGAATCTTTAGTGATTTCATCCATTTGCAATTTCCCTTTCATGATACCGCCTTGAGCAAAAGTCCAATTAGTATTGTTATCACCAGGTACCATTTGTTCTCTTAATTCTGAACGTGTATACTTTGTGTTAGCGGTTGTGGCGTCACTAGGAAATGAATAAAACACCAAGGCGCCATTTGTAGAATCATTGTACATATAAGGTATTAACCTTTCGTCCGTTGCATATTTCAAAATTTCAGGTGGCTCAATGTTCATTGCTCCGCCTTTTTTGTTTAACTCTGGAGTTGTAACACTCCAATGATTTAAATCAATTTCAGGAAGCTTTATTTTACTCTTCTTTTTTTTCTTTTTCTTCTTTTTTTCAACTTTAACATCCGATTCTGAAACGCTGCCTTTTTGTGTTTGACAAGCAGCGTTTACAGATAGAAATGTTATTAATAATAAGCCTAATATTTCTTTTCGGAAGTGTTTCATTTTATCTTTAATTTTTTATACTGAGTATGCTTTAATAATTTAAAATTAAAACCCTGGAGTTATAATATCTATATTATCATAGAAAACCTCAGTAGATCCATCAAGTGAATTTGATGCTCTTACATAAATTACAATCTTATTTGTTGTAGGCTTAAATGTAAATGTATTGGTTGTAAATGTGTCGTTTGTACTTGAAGACTTATCCTCATTAAAGTCATTATCAATTACAAAATAGGCATCTGCATTGACATCACGCTCTGCAACTGTATTTATAGCATCTTCAGTAGTAATTTCATTATTCAAAATGAATACTTCAGAATCAACACCCTCGGCTTCAGAACGAGAATCAATTGTAAAAATATATTCTACTCCTACTTCTACTTCCACAACTTGATAAAGACGACGACAAGCTTCATATATCTTTACACCTCTATCACCTAAACCAGCAAATTTATTTCCATCACTTGTAGAACCGGGTTGCTCGTTAGTACAAAATGTGGCATCAATATAACTATTTAAATCAGTATTATTCCAAAGCGCTCTATATGGGCTATCAATTTCTCCAAGTACATCATCAATAACGGTACTATTAGGTGTCATATCCCAAGCATCAGCATTGTCTCCCGTAGTATTTTGATGAACATCACCAGTACCATTTTGAACTATCGCTGCAAAAGTAGGTTCAACCCCTCCAACAGGAACAATTTTTGTAATGCTTTTAGACACACCTGCATCGTTAGTTGTAGTTAGGGTAACATCATAGGTACCTCTTACAGCATAAGTATGCGTTGGATTTAGCTCAGTAGACGTATTACCATCTCCAAAGTCCCAGCTGTGCGATACTGCTAGAATAGAAGCGTCCATGAAATTTACTTTTAGGGAAGAAACCTCAAAAGTAAAATCTGGAACAGTTGACAAAACTAAGCCTTCAATGCTTTTAGTAACAGCAACGTTCACATCTAAAAAATTTGTGGCTGTAAGTGTTGCTTTGAAAGTCTCTGCAGTTTTATAAGCATGAATAGGACTAAAATTTGGATCATCTTTTGTATCCACAACATTCCATTCTATAGTTTCACCATCACCAAAATCCCACACCAAACTTTTTGCTCCATTTGTTAAATTCTCAAAAGTAACTTCTGAATCTACTTTAGTAAAATTAAAATCGACAAACATTGGTGCAACTTCTGATGTAGCTGTAGCTTTTAAACCGTCAGAACTTGTTGTTGTTAGTGTTACTGTATATAAACCACCAGTAGCGTATTTATAATCTGGATTTGCTTCTGTTGATGTGTTACCATCACCAAAATCCCATAAATAAGAAGCAGCATCTGTTGAATAACTTCTAAACACTATTGACAAATTATCATTGGCATTTACACTTGTAGTAAATAATGAATTAGGTTGTATATTGTTTACATTTCCAGTTGGTGGAACAAACTCTTCGTAGCCGCTATCATAACATGATATAAGACCCAAAAGCATAAATAGTAATGCAAAAACATTTCTATCCAATTTTTTAAATAATTTATAATTCATAATATTAAATTTTAAGAATGTTTTATTGTTTAACTGTAATATCAAATGCATCTAATCTACTTTCTACACCTGAATTTGTAAGTAAAATGATGACTGATTCATTTGTACCAGCGTCAAATGTAATAGCATGTTTTTTGAAAACATTATCAACTCTTCCATCATTGTTATCTGTTCTAGAAGCAATAATATTAGCTTCTAATCTTGCATCTTCAAGGGAATCAGCATTTAAACTTACAATAGATACCGTAATGTCGCCAAAAGAATCTTCTTCAAAAGCACTAAAATAAGTTAATACATAAGTTGCTCCAGGCGTTACTTCAATCTCTTGGTATCCAGTTCTAGTACCATCTGAAGGAAATTTTGCAGCTTGTACTCCCTCTGGCAAGTCATCTCCTTCACCTCTTCCATTACTGTCGGTATTAATTTGAAAAACACTACCCCATCTACTGCTACTTGGTGATCTCCAAGAATCTCTACCATCACCTGTACCATCAAATAAACTATTATCTTCAAAACCAGGTTCTCCTATTTCAGGAATTGGAATTGTAGGTACGGCCTGATTTACTGTAATTGTTTTCTCTGTGAAATTAGATTTCCCAAGGTTATCAGTTACTGTTAAACCAACTTTATAATCACCGGGACCAGGAAAAGAAAATATAATTTCTCTATCCTGTACTGTTGCAGGCTCTAAATTAGTAATTTGACTTTCTAAATCTGCAACATTTTGAATCGTTTCAGCTGAAAGATTTTCATTTGCTGTCACTAATTTAGCTTCCAAGCCACTAACTTGACTTTCAAGGACTGCAACCTTAGCTGGATTTGCTTCACAAGGTATTTTAAACTCTAGTTTTGCAATTTCTTTTTCTAACGCTACTATCTCCGCCAATTGTGCATCTATTAATAATTCTAGAATAGGTAATTCAGGATTTATTAAAGCAACTCCATCAGCAGGTGTAACCGACCATTCATACATGGTACCATTAACAGCTAAATTTGAACCTGCTTGAAAATTAAACTCATAGTTAGCCCAAAGTTCTTCTTTATTACAGTTAAATTCTGAAGTTGTAACATCAGTTAAATTATAGAAAGGTGTTGGACCTGTAAAATCTTCCAAATCACCCACATCAGCTAATTCATCGCTAACGCAAGCTGTTAGAGCTAAAAACGCCCCGACCGCTATAAATTTTAAATTAAACAAATAATTTTTCATAGTTATGTTTTTAGTATCCGTTATTTTGTTTGTAAAAATTAGGTATATTGTCTATTTCCCTTTGTGGAAAAGGAAGGAATTTCTTTTCGTTTGTATAAAACAAACTGTTACTAGTAGAAAAACTATTTAAAACAGCATCAGCTTTACCAAATCTTATTAAGTCATACAAACGTTGATTTTCATAGACAAACTCAACTTGTCTTTCTGCAAGTAATTCATCTTTTGTTAAAAGCCCAACAGCTTCTTCAAGTCCTGCTCGACGTCTAACCTGGTTAAAAGCATCGATAGCTCGTGAATCTGTAGTACTATTATCTGTACCTAATATAGCTTCTGAATACAGTAACAATACATCAGCATATCTTAAAACTACCCAGTCATTATCTCCAATTTCACCATCAGTTGGAAATTTTGTATTAAAAACATCGATAGTAGCGTTACTTAGAAATGCACTATAATCTAAGGGATTTAATGAAGCATAAAAGCGAACTGGTTGTAATTCTGGAGTCATAACTTCTAAAAAACTAAGCGAAGCTATATTCACACCATTTGATGGCCCTTGTAAGGTCATGGCAAAACTATGCGATTCAGAATCGGTTTCAACTTGATCACCTAAACCACTATCACTTGTTGTATAATTATCACTACTTACTAAATCATAAGCAATTGAAAAAATGACTTCATCATTTATTTCGAGACCTGAACTATTTGACCAAGAACCATCTGGTACGCCATCATCTCCTAAAACCCCAGAAAAGCTGTTACCCAATACGTTTCCATAATCGTTAACTAAGTCAAAAAAGTATTCTGCGTCTGTAGATGTAGCATCCCTTTCAGTAAATAACAAATCATAATTATAGGCACTATTATTCTCTATTACAGAGGCTAACAATAATTCTGCTTCATTATAATTAGGGCTTGGCTGACTTAAATAAGCTTTTGCAGCCAAACAAATAGCAGCACCTTTGGAAGGGCGATATCTATCTTGTACACCACCATCCAAATAAGCAATGGATGTTTTAAAATCTGCAATAATTTTTGCATAAACTTCAGCTTCTGGCAATTGAGGATAATCTAAAGCTTCATTTTTGGTAATATCTAACACTTTATCAACAAAGGGGATATTTTGGTATGCTCGAACCAAATTAAAATGACATAACGCTCTCATAAAATATGCCTCACCAACAGTATATTGTTGACTTTCTGGCGCTAAAAATCGGTTATCTATAATGGTATTGGCATGTTTAATGGTTGACATGTTATTCGAATAATACGTCGCTACATCCCCATTATTAGGATCTACATTGTAAGCATTAATTGCTGGAAAATTTCCATTTTCCGAATTAGCTCTTACATTATCTGATCTTAATTCAATTAGCAAAAACTCATTTGCTGGAACTTTTTGATAGGCATCCAAAACGCCGTTTGCTAATAATTCAAATCCATTATTAGTTTGTAGTAACTCCTCGATTGAAAGTGCTGTTGGGTTACTAAGGTCTAGTTCTTTCTCGCAACTTGTAACTAAAGCTACTAAAGAAAAACAAACGATTATATTTTTATATATCTTTTTCATAATTAATTAAAATTGAAAGTTAATCCCTGCTGAAATTGTTCTAACTACAGGTCCATCCCCTCTTTGGTAACCAGATGTTAATGGGGTATTTGCATTATCGGAAGTTTGACCAGACGCGTCTGGGTTAAATCCTTCATAACCTTTAGCTGTAAAGAACAATAAATTCTCGCCAGTTAAATAGAATCTTAGCCTATCAATACCATTTTTTGAAGTAAATGATTCTGGCAAAGTATAACCTAAAGTTATATTTCTTAAAGTTACAAATGATGCATCTTGTATGTGATCGTCAGTAAATCTTCTATGAACAGTTAAATCTCTATCAGGAAAACTAGCAAGCTCATTAACAGCTGATTCACTAGCATAGTACAACTGATCTAAATCTGCAACCCTTACCTCAGCTCCATGAGATCCTTGCCATTGAAAAGAAAAATCGAAATCTTCATAAGTGAAATCTGAATTGAATCCCCAAGTAAAATCAGGATATGGACTACCTAACTCTGTTCTATCTTCATCATCAATAATACCATCGTTATTCAAATCTTTCACATAAACATCAGCAAAATCATTATTAAACCTATTAAATGGATTATCAACCCACTCTAACGGAATTTCTTTTTCGTAAACCCAACCATAAAATGAGGTTATTGGCTGCCCTACTCTGGCTATAAATTGTGTAGCCCTAGTGTCCTGTGCAATTTCAGAAATAATTTGGTTGCTTTGCCCTAAACTCATAACTTCATTTCTGTTTAAAGAAAATTGACCAGACGCAGCCCAGCTAAAGTTTTCGTTGGTTATCAGTCTCGAATTTAATTCAATTTCAACACCTTCATTTTTAACTTCACCAATATTTTGCAACCAATTATCTGCGCCATAAGTACCAGCGATTGGAGCAAATAGAATTAGGTCTTCACTTGTTCTAGTATAATAATCTAAAGTTAAATTTAGAAGACTTCTACCAAATGTAACATCTATACCGGGGTTAAATTCAACTAATTTCTCCCAACCTAAATCTTGATTTGCTAAAGTCAATCCTTTTACACCCGTTTGTCCGTTATAACCAATAGTACCAAAGGTTTCTTCAAATCTATAAAGGGATTCAAATATGTTGTTAGATATTTCATTAGACCCTGAAACACCGTAACTGGCTCTTAATTTCAAAAATGTTACAAAATCGCTTGATGTTAAGAAATCTTCGTTTGACATAATCCAACCAACAGACGCTGCTGGAAAAAACCCGAATCTTGTGTTTGGGCCAAATCTTGTGCTACCATCAGTACGTGCAGATACTTGCAACAAATATTTTTCATTATAATTATAATCAATTCTTCCAAAATATGAAACTAATTTATCAGTTCCATTATCAGTAAAAGTAGTACCGTTATCTGCAAGCGCAATATTGTTATTGAAATCATTAGTATAACCTACAGCCTCGGTCTCTTGAGTATAAAAATCTCTTTGGGTATACTCAAATCCAAATACTGAGTTTAAGTTATGTTTCCCAAAACTTTTATTATATTTTATAAGTGATTCAAAAGCAAATTGATTTAATTCATCGCGCTCTTCTTGTCTAAAAGACTCTTGATCTCTGTTTTCTTGAGAAAATAAATAGTCAGCATTATTATTCTTATTATGTCTAAAAACGCTTGAAATAGTTTGTCTGAAATTAAGTCCTTTAGCTAATTCAAAATCAATGTATGATGATGCATTTAAACTTAATTTTTTCTTTTTTCTAGATCTTTCTAGGAAAAACACCATTGGATGCACATTTTTAGTGGTTGACAATGTTAATCCGCCTGAAGTTAAATCACTAGCTACCGGAAGCCCTGTACTAGGATCTCTAAGAATTCTTCTTGGGTCATTCGGGTCTTGTGTAAAAACGTGATCAAAAGCTCTTGAAAAGCCATAACTACCAACACCAAGATTCTCGAATAATTTACCAGCATCAGTTGAAACTCCAACATCAGTAGAAAAATTAGTAACATAATCTAAATGATCTTCATTTAAATAAAGTGGCAAATGCCCTAATTGTCTTAATGGATCTGTAAATCTTGCTGGTAATTTATCTTGATCATTATAATTAACATTTAAACTAGCTCCAAACTTAATTTTCTTGTTTTTTGATTTACTGTCTACTTTTATTCTAGCAGTATATTTCTTGAAATTATCTTTTAATGCGATACCTTCATCTTCAAGATAGCCTAATGAAGCCGTGTAATTTGTTAAATCGGTTCCACCTCTCACAGCTAAAGAGTGGATTGTTATAGTTCCACCAGGGAAAATTTTATCTTGCCAGTTTTGTTCACCATCGCCTAAGGATGCTAAAAAATCCATAGCTTCAAGCTCTGCATAGGCTGAGTTATAATCACCGGTAATCCTATCATAATTTGGGCTATCAACTGAAATACCATCAATAACACCTTGCAATCCATTTAACCTTGCTCTTTCATCTGAAATAGAGGTATTAAAATTGTCATTATTAAGGGCATACTTATATCCAGTAAATGTGTTATAAGAGAATTTTGTTTTTCCAGCAACACCTTTTTTAAGGGTTACTAATATTACACCATTTGCTCCACGAGATCCGTAAATAGCAACCGATGAAGCATCTTTTAAAACACTTATAGAATCAATATCATTATTATCAATAGTTCCTAAAATATCGGCATCAGTACCTAAAACAATACCATCAACAACTATTAAAGGAGATGATGAACCTGTAATTGACCCTGGCCCTCTTAATGTAATTTTAGGATCCCCACCTGCTTCTGAGGCCACAGTTTGAATTCTTAAACCAGCAACTTTACCTTGAAGTGCATCTTCAACACGAGCTACTGAAATATTTTCAAGGTCTTTACCATCAACTTTAGTTAATGCACTTGTTATAGTTTTTTGTTTTTGGTCTCCATAACCAATTACAACTACTTCATTTAGTTGAGCTATATCTTCAGCCAACGCTACATTGATAGTTTTTTGACCTGAGACAATTACTGTTTTGGTAACATATCCAATATATGAAAATTGTAATACGTCGCCGCTTTTTGCTTCAATTTGGTACAAACCATCAAAATCTGTAGATGCACCTATGGTTGTATTTAAAACAATTACATTTACGCCTGGTATTGGGATGTTATCCGCTGCAGACACTACAGTACCTTTTATAGTGGTACTACTCTGTGCAAATATGGTAATATTGAATGTCAATAAAACCATAAAAAATAGCTTAGTTTTCAAATTCATAATTAGTTAATTTGATTTTTAATTTAGTTTTAAAGTTAATAATGGTTAAGCTTTTTTAATTACTTTTAAAAAGATGTAAACCAATTCTAATAAGAACGTAGATAATAATACGTTTACTCTAAGAAATAAACATTTGTAATTTGCAACCTCTTAATTGGTTAACCAGTTTGGTTTCCCAAATATATACTAATTTTTCGTTTTAACAAATATTTAATATAATTTAACACATTTACTCCATAAAACACTCTATTATCGGGCGAAATGCATTTATTTAAGATACCTTATAAGTAAAAGTTGCTATATGCCGTACGTGGGTGGGATTTATCCTAAAACCCTAAAAATAAAACTATTTTAAACCTCTCGTAATGGCTAGCAGATTTTTTACTTATTACTTTTTATCTCCAAAATAAGACGGTCCTTTACCAGTTAAGAAATCTTCTCTTACAGGACTAAAGGTGTCAATTAATTGTCCTTCTTCTAAACATACTGCACTATGCAATAAATTTGGTTCAATGTACACGCCATCTCCTGCTTCTACAATTTGTTTTACTCCATCAATTTCAAATTCAAATTTACCTGAAACACAATAGGTAGCTTGCGTGTGAAAATGCTGATGTGGTGCACCTAATGCACCTTTTTCAAATTTTACGCTTACCATCATAATTTGGTTATCGTAACCTAAAAACTTTCTTGATACTCCTCCACCAAGTACTTCCCATTCCATGTCTTTTGCAATGACATACTTTTCACTAACTCTTTTCATATTGTTTATATTTATTGATTTTTAAAGGTTATATGTTGCTTCCATATCATGATTCCCTTGAGTATCAAGCTCTCGAAATGGAAGGTTCATAATTTTTTATTTAATTGTTTTCTGTTAATTTATAAGCACCTTTCCAGGTATACTCTTTATTGTTTATTGTTAATTTATGCTCTTTATCTTTATCATTATTTTCGTTTGAAATGATAAAGACTTTTGATTTATCATTTTTAGTATCAATCTGAATTGCTGTGTATTCTTTAGAATCGTGCACAACTTCAATATTCTTTATATGACTATAAGCGTTTACAGCTAATTCAGATACTGGATTATATGTTCCATGAGATTCTATGGTTGATACAAATAGAGCATTCTTTACATTCTTTTTTCTTAAGATTAATGTTTGCTCGTTACGCAAATTAAAGTCTGGGTCAGTTGCTCCTATTCTACCGATAATGGCTTCATCTTTGTTATTTGAAACGGCAGAATATGTGTAGAATTTATTGTTAAGCAACCAGTTTAATTTAATATTACCATCTTTAACAGAAGCTGAAGCCTCTTTATACAAATGCTGATACCCATCAGATTTTCCTAAAATTTCTGGTGTGTTCAATTTTGAATATTCAAAATCGGCTTGCATAATATGCCCTAGGAAATAGAATGGTAAATCGTATTGATTAGCACTTTCAGATGTAACTCTTAAAATATCTAATATAAAGGGGCTTTCATAATTTTCATCCTTAATAGTAACCATAGTTCTATGAAGCTTGGTTTCTGGATACGCATTGTCTTCTTTTGCGCTAGCAACTTTTACATTTTCATCCTCTACGCTAAAAACATATCTATTTGAATGAAATTTGCTTCCAATATCATACTTTCCTTGAAATTGAGAAGTTTCGTTTTGCACCAAAGTATTGTGAGCAATTGTCTGTTTAGCCCAAGTGGTACCCTCTTTTAAATAATTACCTCCTCCTTTTTGTTCAATATTTACAAAACGACCCATGCCGTAATCTTGAACTACCTCTTCACCAGCTTCAAATAGTGCAAACGATAATTTATCAAAATGTCCATGACTCAATCCGTGCGCCGTATATTTAAATACTAATTCTAAATCATCATGACGAAGAATTCCAACAGCACCTTCATCGCCATTAGCGCCATCTGATAATTCTATTGATTTCTTAACAAATGGTTTTTCCTTGCCTTCTTTAATCCCTAAAGCTACTGCTAAACCCGCGTCATCAAGAGTTACTTCATCTTGCATTTTAGCAATACTTAATAATTCTGGGTTATTTCCTCCAAAATGATACCCAATATCAACTGTTGAAATTAAAGACGCATTATAATACGACATGCCTTTTTGAGCATCGTTCAACAAAAAGAATTCGCCCTTAGCATTTGATAAATTCAATAAAGCATTGACACTTTTTATAAGCACACCGTCTTTATACTCAAATACCTTATGCTCTGGTTTTTTATTTTGAAGTGCCTGTGCAAAAATTAAAAATGGATATGAGGCGTAACGCTGATAATAAGGCCCTTCAGTAAAATATCCATCCGGAGAAAAAGGTTCATCTACATTAGCATAAAAACCTATTTTTTGACCTTCTTTTCTAATATAGCCACCATCATTATCCTTTTCATCTGGATCAAAACTTTCATCTGTAACCCCATTTAATGCTCTATCTAATAGCTCAGCATCATCCATTGCTAGCGCAATCATTCCTACAGCCGAATTTCCCCAAGTTGCGTGGTTATGAACGCGGTTAAAAAATTGCGGACTATCTTTTGATATGTGATCCGCAAAAGGTCTGAACAAATCTGTTTCTAAAGTATTGCGTTCTTCTTCTGTTAAAAAATCATAAATACAATCATAAGCTTGACTTGTATACACCAACCAATTAGAATCGTTTAAACATTGCCAAAATAATTTACCTCTAGCGTACGATCGTGGTTTTGGATGAATAGGCCATGTTGGATATTGCTTGGCATACTCAAACAACATGTCTTTAACAAATTGGGCATATTTATCATCATTGAGAATTTGATACAAAGCACCAGCTTTTTGCATTAAAACATAGTTCTTTTTATGCGTTTCGTGAGTATAACCACCAGAATAGTCTTTAGGTGTCGGTACGTCAAATCCATTTTCAATCTCAGCATCAACCTCTATTTGAGTGGCTGCTAGGGTTTTATCAAAAATTGGAATATTTCCTAAATTGGCTCTTATATCTTTAACACCTTGTTTTGTTAAAATTAAACTTGGGTGCCCAATATCATCAGAGGTGCTTTCATCAATGCCATTTAATGATTTTTCATTACATGACATCATGAGAAAAAATATGAAACTGAAAAGTACTGTTATTGATATATTGCTTTTTAACTTCATAATTATACATTTGAGATGAGTTCTAAATCTTGCCAGTATTCAGTTTTACAATTTAACAAATTTTGGGAATGAATTCATAGCAGCATCAAACAAACTTTTCAATCCCGCTTTTACATGAATAGTTTTTTATTGTTTAACGCCACTATTGAATCATCTTACTATTAGAGACAGGAACTAAATACTTTTTTATTTGTGACTAACTCAAACGTAT
>NZ_JBATHX010000216.1:0-14043 GCF_049667265.1 Algibacter sp.
TATTCCTGCGTAGGCAGGAATCTTATACTAAATAGTTGAGATGCCAAATCAAAAAAACATTTTAGTCATCCGACTTTCTGCAATGGGCGATGTGGCAATGACAATTCCTGTTTTGCGCGCCCTTACCAAACAATATCCCCAACTTAAAATAACCGTTTTAACTAGGTCGTTTTTTAAACCATTTTTTAGAGATTTGCAAAACGTGACCGTTCATGGTGCCGATTTAAAAGGCGAACACAAAGGTGTTTTTGGTTTATATAAATTGGCGAAAAGTTTAAATAAGAAACAATTTTCTGTTGTTGCAGATTTGCACAATGTATTAAGAAGTAAAATACTAAAGCGCTTTTTACATTTTGATCAATTTAATGCCATTGATAAAGGCAGAAAAAACAAAAAACTATTAACTTCAGGTAAAGTGTTTAAGCAACTCAAAACAACGCATCAAAGATATGCTGATGTTTTTACCGAATTAGGTTATAAAATCGATTTAGCAAATCCAAGGTTTCCTGAAAAAGCAGCATTAAGTTCAAAGCTTGTAAAACTATTAGGAGATTCTTCAAAAAAAATGATTGGGATTGCGCCTTTTGCGGCCCATGATGGTAAAATGTATCCATTAAGCTTAATGAAACAGGTTGTTGAAAGTCTATCTCAAGACCACCAAATTATCTTATTTGGTGGCGGTAAAAATGAGGCTGAAATACTTAATGATTTCCAAAACAATTTTGATAACACTATTAATCTAGTTGGGGAATTGTCACTTGATGAAGAAATGGATGTTATTTCAAATCTAGATGTAATGCTCTCCATGGATTCAGGAAATGCGCATATTGCTGCTATGTTAGGAATAAAAGTTATTACTATTTGGGGCGTTACACATCCGTATGCTGGTTTTGCACCATTTAATCAACCAGATAATTATGCTTTATTGCCAGATAGAGCAAAATTTCCATTAATCCCAACATCGGTTTATGGAAATAAATATCCAGAAAATTATAAAGCAGTTTCAGGTAGCATTTCGCCAAAAGTAGTTGTAGAAAAAATCAAATCAGTACTTTAAGTAAAACTTTTAACCACCTATTTTACAGTTAAATACAAGAGTTTAAACATCATCATAGTCAATTGTTAAACTTGGCGTAGTTGGATGCGCTTGACAAGTTAAAATTAGACCTTCAGCAACTTCGCTTTCGGTTAAAATGTTGTTTTGTCTCATAGTCGCTTTACCTTCTGTTATACGTGCTAAGCAACTACTGCAAATGCCACCTTGACAAGAGTAAGGAGCATCTAAATCTTCATCTAAGGCCGCTTCAAGAATAGTTTGTTTCTGAGACATTTCAAAAGTTGTAGTCTCATCATCAACTGTAATGGTAATTTTTGTAGTTCCTGTTGTGGCATTACCAGCTTCGTTAACTTCTGCTGGCTTGGCTGCTTTAAAAAGCTCAAAATGAATACGGTTTTCGTCAATATCATGTTCTGTTAGAACATCTTTAACGGTATGAATCATAGCTTCTGGCCCGCAAAGGTAAAAAGCATCAACTTCAACATGTTTATGCTTGTTTTTCATGACATAGTTAACGGTGCTTTTTTCAATTCTTCCAAAAATAGAATCATCTTCATCTTGTTGGCTAAATACAAATTGAATTGAAAAACGATCTTTATATTCATGTTGTAGTTCCAAAAGTTCATTAAGGAACATGGTGTCACTAGTTGTTTTATTCCCATAAACCAAAATAACTTCACTATATACTTCTTCTTCTAAAGCACATTTTATAATACTTAAAATTGGCGTTATTCCACTACCAGCGGCAAAGAGTGCTATGTTTTTGGTTTTAGAATCGTTTGGTTCGAATGTAAATCGACCTTTAGGAGGAGCAACCTCAATAGTATCTCCCGCCTTTAAAGAATTATTGGCAAAAGCCGAAAATGTACCATCTTCAACTTCTTTTACAGCAACTTTTAATTCACCACTTTTTGGTGATACACAAAGCGAATAATCGCGACGTACTTCATGGCCATCAATTTCAGTTTTTAAAGTAATGTACTGGCCAGCTTTAAATTTAAAAGTGTCTTTAAGATTTTCAGGAAGATTAAAAGAAATACTGATGGCTTTATCGGTTTCTCTTTTTATGTTTTTTACTGAAAGTTTATGAAATGATGACATATATAATAGTTTTAAACAAAAATAGTGAAGCCGATAAAAATAAGGTCTATTTTTCTGCAAAAAATTATACATAAGACTTTAATGCATAAAATAATTATGTATATATTTGATTAATCGATGAAAAGCACAAACCTCTATAAAGGCAGTCTAACAACCATTATTTTAAAGCTCTTAAACGAGCACGACAAAATGTATGGGTATCAAATTACGCAAAAGGTAAAAGCCATTACTAAAAACGACCTTCAGTTAACCGAAGGCGCTTTGTATCCAGCATTGCATAAATTAGAAGCTCAAGGTTTGCTACATGTTGAGGTTTCTAAGGTTGGAAATAGGGTGCGCAAATACTACCGACTTACAGAAGAAGGCACCAAAGAAACCGTAAAAAAACTTGCAGAATTAGAAAGCTATATTAGAAATATGCGGGCTTTGGTAAACCCTAAATTTCGCGATGAATAATTTGAAACCTAAAATAGTTTATAATAAGTGTAACAAATTAAATGGCAGAAACACTTACATTTAAGAAAACCAAAAACACCAAAAATGATTAAACAATTTTTAAGTTTAGAATGGAAGGCTTTTTTTAGGTCTGCTAGTTTTGGGAAAAGTTTGGGCATAAAAATATTTATGGGCTTTTTAAGCTTATACTTTATGGCTATCTTTTTGTTAATGGGTGTTGCCTTGTTTCCTGGACTAAAAAAACTTTTCCCAGAAAAGGATCCGCTTTTAATAGTGAACAGTTTTTTATTCTTTTGGGTTATTGGCGATTTAGTATTTCGTTTTTTCTTTCAAAAATTACCTGTTATGAGTGTATTGCCATTGCTAACACTTCCGGTTAAAAGAAGCAAGATTGTAAATTATGTTTTGGGCAAATCTGCATTTTCATTTTTCAATTTCCTTCCATTATTTGCCATTATTCCATTCGGAATAACATTAATAGTAAATGATTACCCAATAGCCAACGTAATAACATGGATGTTTACCTTAATTCTGGTTGTTCTCATCATCAATTTTTTAAACTTTATAATAGAAAGTTTTTCTGCAGAAACGGAGTTATCCTTTCTGCCTATAATCCTTATTTCTGGTGGCTTATATACTCTTAATTATTTTGAAATCATTGCTTTTAATGAACTACTTGGAAATGGTATCAACGCTATTTATCAACATCCTTTTTTAATAACCGTGCCATTATTAATTCTCGTTTTTTGCTATTTTTTAAATTTTAAATTATTAAGAAAAAAGTTGTTTTTAGATAGCGGATTAAAAACTAAAATTAAGGAAGTAAATGCTTCAAATTTAGATTGGACTAAGAATTTCGGCGACATTGCTCCATTTATGCAGCTCGATTTAAAATTAATTTGGCGTAATAAACGCACCAAATCATCAGTTTGGATGATAGCCTTTGGGTTACTTTATGGGCTGTTTTTTTATGTTAATCCAGAATTTATAAAAATGACACCTTCCTATATTTTTGTAGGTATATTTTCTACAGGTATATTTTTAATGAACTTTGGTCAATTTATCCCTGCTTGGGATAGTAGTTATTACAAACTATTAATGACTCAAAATCTTAAATACGAACAATATTTAAATTCCAAATTTACTTTAATGGCAATAAGTGTTTGTATACTCTTTGTTTTAGGAATTCCTTATGTGTTCTTTGGATGGAAGGTATTGTTAGCCCATTTTGCAGCAGCTATATATAATATTGGTGTAAATACGCATGTGCTTTTATTAGGAGGCTCTTTCAATAGAAAAAATATAAATTTAGACAAAAAAGCTGCATTTAACTATCAAGGAACTGGTGCAGTACAATGGTTAATAGGCATTCCTTTATTCCTTTTGCCAATGGGAATATTTACCGCTTTTTATTTTCTAATTGGTTTTGAAATAGCTTGCTTAATTTTAATAATTCTTGGCGTAATAGGAATTGTGTTTCATCAAAAATTAATGAAAATAATTACACAAAAATATCTTGATTCAAAATACAAAATGATTGATGCTTTCAATCAAAACAATTAATTCGATATTATGATGATAACAACTTCTAATTTATCAAAAAAATACAGCGGTAAGCAAGTTTTAAATATTGAATCGTTAGACATTCCTAAAGGGCAAAGTTTTGGTTTGGTAGGTAATAATGGTGCCGGAAAAACAACTTATTTCAGTTTACTTTTAGATTTAATTCAACCAACCACAGGTTATATAAAAAATAACGCAATCCAGGTTAATAAAAGTGAAGACTGGAAACCGTTTACATCGGCATTTATTGATGAAAGTTTTTTAATTGGGTATTTAACTCCAGAAGAGTATTTCTATTTTATTGGCGAGTTACGCGGTCAAAATAAAGCTGATGTTGATGCACTTGTTTCTAAGTTTGAAGATTTTTTTCATGGGGAAATTCTAGGTCAAAAAAAATATTTACGCGATTTAAGTAAAGGAAATCAAAAGAAAGCAGGCATTGTTGCAGCGCTTATTGGATCCCCTGAAGTCATTATTTTAGACGAACCGTTTGCAAACCTAGATCCAACAACACAAATAAGACTTAAGAATATTATAAAGGAATTAGCTGAAAAACAAGGTGTTACCGTTTTAATTTCAAGTCACGATTTAATGCATGTAACCGATGTCTGCGAGCGTATTGTGGTCCTCGAAAAAGGCGAGGTGGTAAAAGATTTAGCAACTAGTGCAGCCACATTAAAAGAACTTGAGGAGCATTTTTCCAACTAATGCATTTGTTTAAAAGTCGTTACATTTTTTAGGTAAATACAAAAAGATGCTTATTTTTACGTTTCTATATAATAATAGCGCGAGTTTATAGTTATTATTTAGACTAAAAACACCAGCATTGAAAACACCTACTAAAGCCATACTATTAGTTATTTTCTTAACTTTTCTAGCATTAAGTTGTTCTAGAAAAAAAGATAAATTTATTAATAGAAATTTTCACGCTGTTACTTCAGAATTCAATGCACTTTATAATGGCTATAATGCTTTAGAGCAAGGAAAGCAATCACTTAACGATGCTTATTTTGACAATTATTGGGAAGTATTACCCATAGAACGCATGCAGATTTTTGAAGATGTTGTGCTTCCGGGTCAATCTAAAAACGAAAATTTTTCAAGAGCTGAGGAGAAAGCTGCAAAAGCAATCCAAAAGCATAGCATGAATATTGATGGTAAGGAGAAGAATCCGCAAATGGACGAAGCTTACCTGCTTTTAGGGAAGGCCAGGTATTTCGATCAACGTTTTGTGCCAGCATTGGAAGCGCTTAATTATATTCTTTATAAATATCCTGCAAGCGATAAAATTAATCAGGCTAAAGTATGGCGTGAAAAAGCAAATATTAGGCTTGATAATAACGAGCTAGCCATTGAAAACCTAAAGCGCCTTTTAAAACAAGAAGATTTAGATGGTCAAGATTTAGCTGATGCCACATCCATTCTTGCACAAGCTTATTTAAATACTAAAATTATCGATACTGCTATTACGCAGTTAGAAATTGCATCAAACGCTACAAAAAATAATGATGAACGTGGGCGATACCGTTTTATTCAAGGGCAATTATATAATGAGCTAGGTTATAAAGATAGCGCCAATATCGCTTTTGATAAAGTGATTGAACTTAATAGAAAAACGCCAAGAATCTATATGATTTCGGCACATCTAGAAAAAGTAAAAAACTTCGATTTTGAAAATGGGAATAAATTAGAACTTACCGAATTACTTACCGAACTTGAAGAAAATAGAGAAAACCGCCCTTTTTTAGATAAAATTTATCATCAGATAGGAGCGTATCATTTAAAAAATGGGTCAAATTCATTGGCTGATTCATATTTCAATAAATCATTACGAACTGATACTAGAGATAAGTTACTTAAGGCTAAAACGTATGAAACCTTAGGCGATATGAATTTTGACGCTTCAGTTTATGCTGATGCAGGCGCATATTATGACAGTACAATGAGTAATTTAGTGCTTAACTCAAAACCTTTTCGAATTATAAAACGTAAACGCGATAATTTAGAAGACGTTATTTATTACGAATCTATTGCGAAGGTGAATGACAGTATTTTAAGACTTGTAAATTTACCTGAAGCTGATAAGTTGGCTTATTTTGAAGGTTTTGTTGAAGAACTAAAAATAGAGGCTGAAAAAGAAAAAGAAAAACAAGAAGCTGCAGAACGTAATGCTGGCTTAGCAACCGTAAACAATAATATTGGCGGGCAACCTAATCGTGTTGGGCCTCAAGCACAAGCAAACAACTTTTATTTTTATAACCCAACAACTATAGCCTTCGGGAAAAATGAATTTGTGAAATATTGGGGTGATAGACCTTTGGAGGATAATTGGAGATGGTCAAGCAAAGGTATTTCAAGCGGAGCAGGTAATAATGAAACAAAAAGTATTGCTGATTTAGCTTCAGAGGAAGAACGTTTCGATCCGCAATTTTACTTATCAAAAATTCCTTCCGACGAAAAAGTCATAGATAGTATCTCTAAAGATCGTAATTACGCTTATTACCAGTTAGGACTCATCTATAAAGAGAAATTTAAGGAGTACGAATTAGCAAAAAGTAAATTTAAAAATTTATTAAATAGTAGTCCTGAGGAACGATTGGTTTTGCCATCTAAATACAACTTATATAAAATTTATGAGTTGTTAGGTGAAAATGACGAAGCATCCATAGCAAAAGAAGAAATTGTTGGTAATTATCCTGATTCGAGATATGCCACTATTTTGAATAATCCAGAATTGGTTTCTGATAGAGATGAAAATAGCCCTGAAAGTTTATATGAAGCTTTGTATATGCAGCACGAAAACCAAAATTATGCCGATGTTATTTCAAAAAGTGAAGACTATATAAAAACGTTTGATGGTGAATCTATGGTTCCTAAGTTCGAATTGCTAAAAGCTACTGCCATGGGGCGTTTATACGGCTATGAAGCCTATCAAAAAGCCATCAATTATTTAGGTATTACATATGCAAATACACCAGAAGGAAAACAAGCTCAAAACATAGAGTCTAATATTTTGCCTAAATTAGCAAGTACCGTTTTTGTTCAGGAAACGGATAGTATTCCTGATAATTATAAAGTTATGTTTCAATTTAAAGACTCGCAAACAGAGCAAATTTCAAGTTTCAAAGAAACTTTGGATGAGATTTTAAAGAATGTAAAATATTATGATTTGAATGCATCAATCGATGTTTATAATCCAGACACTAAATTTGTTGTTGTTCATGGGTTAAAATCTAAACAAGTTGCAAAAACGTTCAATCAGTTATTAACTGACGAAGATCAAAATAAAATAAAAGCCCCCTATTTTGTAGTATCATCTACAAATTATCAAATCATTCAAATTCATAAAAATTTGGATGGCTATTTGAATATCGATAATAATTAAAAACTTAACAAATTATGTTCTCTGATAACAAAAAAGAAAAACAAATGACAGAAGGTACATCAAACCAAAACATTATTGCACAAGGCACTAAAATGGTTGGCGACGTAAACAGTCAAGGCGATTTAAGAATTGATGGTATAATTGAAGGAAACATCAAAACCTCAGGAAAAGTGGTTGTTGGTAAATCAGGATTAATAAAAGGAACCTTAAACGGAACCGACGCGTATTTTGAAGGAAAGTTTTCTGGTAAATTAGCATTGTCTGGCACACTAACCTTAAAAGATTCAGCACATATTGAAGGCGAAGTTGTTGCTGGCAAATTAGCTGTAGAACCTGGCGCAACGTTTAATGTTACCTGCGTTATGAAAGGTACTGTAAAAGAAATGAATAACGGTAATGTCGGACAAACCCAACCACAAAGAAAACCAGAATCAGGGAAAACAGCTTAAGCAAATTGCTGCATTATCTGGTATTGCCATTCAAATGGGTGTAACCATTTACCTTTTTGTTTTATTAGGTAAATGGTTAGACGGAAAAGTTGACGGCACTTCAAAAACGTTTTTAATTATTTGTACTTTAATTGGCGTATCAATTTCTTTGTATGCCGTACTTAAACAAATAAAGAAACTAAATCCTTGACTTCAAAAAAACTTATTACAAATTGCTTAACGGTAGTTTTTGTAGCAACTATTGCGTTTTTTATTCACTATTTAATCAATGCTTCCATATCTAATGGGATTGATTTAGACAAGTTAATTTATTCTTATTGGATAAATATATTGTTGGCCTGCGGTGTTATTATTCTCTTGTTCATATTAAGAAAAAAACTAAAAGATCAATTAGGGTTTGTTTTTATGGCAACTAGTATGCTAAAATTTGTATTCTTCTTTTTTCTATTCTACCCTGAATACAATGAAGACGGTAATATTAGCAGATTAGAGTTTTCAACCTTTTTTATTCCTTATGTTATTTGTCTGGTTACTGAAAGTATTATTTTATCTAAGTTTCTCAACAGTTTAGATAATTCTAATTAATTGAATCTCGGGCAAGTAAATAAAATTAAATTTTGTTTTTTGCTTTTGATATAAAAGTATACCTTTGCACCGATTTTTAAGCCACTATTTATAATAAGTGATATGCAAAATATTATTTCTTTAAAAACTATTTGTTTACTCTTCTTTTTTGTTACAGCGTCTTCATTCGCAAAAGAAGAGCCTAAAGCCGGAGAGAGTGATATAAAAACAGAAATAAAAGAATACATAAATCATCACCTATTAGATTCGCATGATTTTAGCCTAACATCTTACACAACAGATAGTGGCGAGCATAAATATGTTGGATTTCCATTACCAGTTATATTATGGGATAATGGATTAAAAGTATTTTCTTCTTCTAAATTACATCATGGAGAAACTGTTGCTGAGGTAAATGGTAACTATTACAAATCATTCCACGGAAAAATTTACAAAACTGATGCTTCTGGAACTATAAATTTAGACGAACATCATCACGCTACAAACGATAAACCTCTAGATTTTTCTATAACTAAAAACGTATTCACCATTTTTTTAGTTGGGTTATTAATGTTTGTTATGTTTAGCAGAATGGCTAAAAAGTACAAAACAGGGAGCATGCCTAAAGGAATGGGCAGGTTATTAGAACCTATTATACTTTATATAAGAGACGATATTGCTATTCCAAACATTGGGATGAAGAAGTACAAAAAATACATGCCTTATTTACTAACGGTGTTCTTTTTTGTTTGGATTATTAACTTATTGGGTTTAACACCATTAGGTATTAACGTAACAAATAATATCGCGGTAACATTAGCCTTAGCTTTAATAACGTATTTCTTAACAACCTTTACTGCTAATAAAAACTATTGGGGTCACATTTTCTGGATGCCCGGTGTTCCAACTCCAATGAAAATTATCTTAGCGCCAATTGAGTTGCTAGGTACTATAATTAAACCATTCTCATTAATGATTCGTTTGTATGCAAATATTACTGCAGGACATATTGTGTTAATGAGTATTATTGGTTTAATGTTCATATTTAAAAACTGGTTAGGAAGTTCATTATCATTTGGTTTAGCATTTGCTTTATCATTGTTAGAACTTTTAGTAGCCGCATTACAAGCATATATCTTTACTATGTTATCTGCTTTATATTTCGGGTCGGCTGTTGAAGAACATCATGACGACCACTAAAAAAATGAATGTTTAATTTTTAATTATATATATTATGACAATTCCAAGTATTGTTGGTGCAGGTTTAATCGTTATTGGTGCTGGTTTAGGTATCGGTAGAATTGGTGGATCTGCAATGGATGCGATAGCGCGTCAACCAGAAGCTTCTGGAAAAATCCAAACAGCTATGTTAATCGCAGCTGCACTTATTGAAGGTATTGGATTTGCTGCTTTATTTGCAGCTTAAAAAAGCTAAAAACAGCTTTAACGGTTGGTTAAAGCTGTTTTTTTAAATTAAATATTTATTAAAAACATAGATATAAATGGATAAGTTAATTAATGAGTTTTCAATAGGGTTATTCTTCTGGCAATTAGTATTGTTCATTGGATTAGTTTTACTTTTAAGAAAATTTGCTTGGAAACCAATTCTTGATGCTGTTGAAAAACGTGAAGATGGAATAAAAGATGCGTTAGATGCTGCTGAAAAAGCAAAATTAGAAATGACAAATCTTCAAGCTGATAACGAAAAGTTATTAAAAGAAGCGAGAGCAGAGCGTGAAACAATGCTAAAGGAGGCACGTGACATCAAAAACAAGACGATTGAAGATGCAAAAGGAGAAGCTCAAGCACAAGCTAATAAAATAATTGCGCAAGCACAAGCAGCTATTGAAAGTGAAAAGAAAGCAGCCATGGCTGAACTTAAAAATCACGTTGCTGGTTTATCTTTAGAGATTGCTGAAAAAGTAGTACGTACTGAATTATCTAACAAAGACAAGCAATTAAAATTGGTTGAAACGATGTTAGCTGAAAAATCATTAAACTAAGTTATAATGGCGGGATCAAGAGCAGCAATACGTTACGCAAAAGCTTTATTAAGTTTAGCTACAGATCTAAAAACAACTGAGGTTGTAAATAAGGATATGAAGCTAATTGCTGATACTTTAGCAGAAAGCAAAGATTTAAGCGAAGCACTTCAAAGTCCTGTTATTACTGCTTCAATAAAAAAATCTATTTTACTGGAGGTTTTTAAAAATACTGATAAATCGACAAGCAATTTAATAACAACTTTAGTTACAAATAATAGAATTGATATTTTAAAAGAAGTTGCCTTAAAATATAGTCAATTATTTGATGAGTCTAATGGTGTTGAAGTTGCAACGGTAACTACCGCAGTAGAATTATCAGTAGATTTAAAGAAGAAAGTTTTAGCAAAAGCTAAAGAACTTACGGGTAAAAATGTTGAAGTAGAAAATATTATAGATGAAAGCATTTTAGGTGGTTTCATATTACGTATTGGCGATGTGCAGTACAACGCAAGTGTTGCTAATCAACTAAATAAATTAAAACAAGAATTTACATTAAACTAAGGTCTTTTAGATCTAAATAAATAATAAGATGGCAGAAGTAAAACCAGCTGAAATATCAGCAATCTTAAAAAAACAACTTTCAGGTTTTGAAGCTAGCGCTTCATTAGATGAAGTAGGAACTGTATTAACTGTAGGTGATGGTATTGTTCGTGCTTACGGATTAGCTAACGCCCAATATGGTGAGTTAGTAGAATTCGAAGGCGGATTAGAAGGTATTGTACTTAACCTTGAAGAAGATAACGTTGGTATTGTACTTTTAGGTACTTCAGTTGGAGTTCGTGAAGGATCTATAGTAAAACGTACTGAACGTATCGCATCTATTAAAGTTGGAGAAGGTATTGTTGGTCGTGTTGTAGATACTTTAGGTAACCCAATTGATGGTAAAGGACCAATTGCTGGAACAACTTATGAGATGCCTTTAGAGCGTAAAGCACCCGGAGTTATCTATAGAGAGCCAGTAACAGAACCATTACAAACAGGTATTAAAGCAATTGATGCCATGATTCCAGTTGGTAGAGGACAACGTGAGTTGGTTATTGGTGACCGTCAAACTGGTAAAACTGCCGTTTGTATTGATACTATTATAAATCAAAAAGAATTTTACGATGCAGGGGAGCCTGTATATTGTATATATGTTGCTATTGGTCAAAAGGCTTCAACAGTTGCACTTATTGCTAAAACATTAGAAGAAAAAGGCGCTTTGGCTTATACTACAATAGTTGCTGCAAATGCATCAGATCCTGCTGCAATGCAAGTTTATGCACCTTTTACAGGAGCTTCTATTGGAGAGTATTTTAGAGATACTGGTAGACCAGCTTTAATTGTATTTGATGATTTATCAAAACAAGCAGTTGCTTATCGTGAGGTATCTTTATTATTACGTCGTCCACCAGGACGTGAAGCGTATCCAGGTGACGTATTCTATTTACACTCAAGATTATTAGAGCGTTCTGCAAAAGTTATTAATAATGATGCGATTGCTAAAGAAATGAATGATTTACCAGATTCATTAAAACCTTTAGTGAAAGGAGGAGGTTCTTTAACAGCATTACCAATTATTGAAACTCAAGCTGGTGACGTTTCTGCATATATTCCAACAAACGTAATTTCGATTACTGATGGACAGATTTTCTTAGATGGAGATTTATTTAACTCAGGTGTTCGTCCAGCAATTAACGTAGGTATTTCTGTATCTCGTGTTGGTGGTAACGCACAGATTAAATCCATGAAAAAAGTAGCAGGTACATTAAAATTAGATCAAGCACAGTATCGTGAATTAGAAGCGTTTGCTAAGTTTGGTTCGGATTTAGATGCCGTTACTTTAAATGTAATTAACAAAGGAAAGCGTAACGTTGAAATCTTGAAGCAAGCGCAAAATGATCCTTTTAAAGTAGAAGATCAAATTGCAATTATTTATGCAGGTTCTAAAAACTTATTAAGAGACGTGCCTGTTGAAAAAGTAAAAGAATTTGAAAGAGATTATTTAGAATTCTTGAAAGCAAAACATGCAGGTGTATTAAGTACATTAAAAGCAGGAAAATTAACTGATGAAGTTATAGATACATTAACTGCTGTAGCTAAAGATTTATCAGCTAAATATAAAGCGTAAAAAGTTCAGAGTTTAAAGTTATGAGTTCAGAGTTTTTCTCGCTCATAACTTTGAACTTAAAGTATAAAACTAATGTCACTCTGAGCGCAGTCGAAGAGTCTTTATAAATTAAAGAATGGCGAATCTTAAAGAAATACGTAATAGAATATCATCAGTATCTTCAACGATGCAGATTACAAGTGCCATGAAAATGGTATCTGCTGCAAAGTTAAAGAAGGCACAAGATGCTATCACGGCAATGCGTCCTTATTCTGATAAGTTAACTGAGCTTTTACAAAGTTTAAGTGCAACTTTAGATGCAGATTCTGGAAGTGCATATTCTAATCAACGTGAATTAAAGAAAGTACTTTTAGTGCCTATAACTTCAAACAGAGGTTTGGCAGGTGCTTTTAATTCAAACATAATTAAAGAAGCAAATAAACTAACTAAAGAAACTTACGCAAATCAGGAAGTTTCTTATTTGGCTATTGGTAAAAAAGCAAATGATGCTTTTAAAAAGACCAATAGAGTCATTGCTAATAAAAGTCAAGTTTTTGACGATTTAACGTTTGAAAATGTTGCGGAAATTGCTCAACTTTTAATGGATAAGTTTGTGGCTGGTGAGTTTGATAAAATTGTAATTGTTTATAATCACTTTAGAAACGCAGCGACACAAATTATAATGACTGAACAATTTTTACCAATTGTTCCTGTTGAAGGTGCTGCTAATACAAATGCAGATTATATTTTTGAGCCATCAAAATTAGAGATTGTAGAAGAGTTAATTCCAAAATCTTTAAAAACCCAATTATACAAGGGTGTTAGAGATTCTTTTGCCTCTGAACATGGTGCGCGTATGACAGCGATGCACAAAGCAACAGATAACGCGACAGAGTTAAGAGATCAACTTAAGTTAACATATAACAAAGCGCGTCAAGCAGCTATTACTAACGAAATCTTAGAGATTGTTGGTGGAGCAGAAGCTTTGAGTAATTAACAAATTCCTGCGAAGGCAGGAATCTTATAAAATAATTACTAAAACCTAACTTTAACGAGTTAGGTTTTTTTGTTATAAAAACCCTATTTTTAGCCTTATAAATAAGCAAGTTTTTGAGCGCACTAAAATCTTTATTTAAACAAACATTTATTTATGGTTTAGCAACTGTTTTACCACGTATGTTGTCTTTTATTTTAGTGCCCATATATACTAAAGTAATGCCAACAGGTGCGTATGGAGAGGTTTCTGTAATTTTTGCTTGGTTTGCCATCTTCAATGTGTTTTTGGCTTATGGTATGGAAACCGCTTTTTTCAGGTTTTATAATGGTAAGGATGA
>NZ_JBATHX010000217.1:0-11829 GCF_049667265.1 Algibacter sp.
ACATCTGTCCAGTTATCATTCTTTCTAATTAAGTCAATTAGTTTTTGGTATAGGCTACCTTCCTTAAAAGTTTGGTAAGGCGCAACCTTCTCTCCCTTAATATCTTTCACAAATTCTCTTACTAGGTAATGCCAGTTGCGTTCGGTATCTCCTTCAACTTTTGGTTGATTATCAACTATGTGCTGAGGCAATGGCAGCTCTTCCCAAGTTTTGTTCTCGCCATATAAATAAAGAGGTCCCATGCCATAATGGCCCTCAATAAAAACTGCTCCCTTTGTACCATAAAACACAATATGGTTCTCTTGAAATTTAGGCGTTAACCCACCATGCTTAAATAATACAGAAACCGGTTTGGTTGCAAATTCACTTTCCAACTTTGCAAGTACTGTATATGACCATTCCACATTACTTTCTCCCCATTTAAGTGAAGGATCGTTTAAATCTTCAGGAATAAAATCTCTTCTTGTTTTGAAATTATGCACGCCTTCAACTATAGGTGCTTTGCCTAAATCGTCACGCACTTCTCCAATTATCCCTAATATCTTTTCCCCAATTACTGATGACACGATGGACATCATGTGGGTAAAGTTATTATTAAGTCGACCACCACCATCTTCTTTTCGATGTGACCAGCCAAAAGGAATATCTCGTTCTAGATTAAAATGAGAGATACATTCCACTTCCACAGGCTCGCCAATTGCGCCATTGGCTACTAGTTGCTTAGCATGTTGAATATGTGGCATATACCTGAAACTAGAGGCAAAAGCTGTTTTTACGTTTTTCTTTTTTGCAAGTTCATATAACTCAACTGCTGATTCTCCTGTATCCGTTAATGGTTTATCGCTAAACACGTGGCAACCGAATGCGATGGCTTGTTTTATAGGCTCATAGTGTGCGCCACCAGGCGTTGCTATGGAAACAATATCTGGTTGACAATCCTTTAACGCCTGTTGCCAATCGGTTCCAGAATATGGAATTCCCATTTTATTGGCTACTTTAGTAACAACACTTGCCGTTCTTCCAACAATTCCAACCACTTCTGCACCCATAGCCCGAAAGGCATCGGCATGACCTTGTCCGGCAAATCCGGTTCCAGATACTAATACTTTTAGTTTGTTACTCATATTTAATAAATTATTATCTGTTTTGTTGATTTGTGTTTTAAAAGGTAACAACCTCTGTTTTAATAGTTTTAAGCTGATTCATGTTTAAAATTGGGTTGTTACTATATTGATTCCTGATTAGTTATATCAAGTATTGTGATAGTTAACTATCACAAACGAAAGTCAACTTATTACATATTATAAACGCCGCCATTAATATCGAGCGTTGCTCCAGTAATAAAACCATCATATTCAGATGCCAAAAACAAAACGGCACGAGCAACGTCATCTGCATTACCAGCTCGTTGTATTGGAATGCCAGCTGTTGTTTCAGCCGCTGATTCTTTTGTTGTATGTGTGTTGTGGAATGAGGTTCCCAGAATAAGTCCTGGAGAAACGGCATTAACACGCGTACCTTGAGCTCCTAATTCTGTTGAGAGGGCACGTGTAAAGGTTAAGATAGCACCTTTACTTGTAGAGTACACTAATGACCCTGGATGACCACCTTTACGCCCTGCGAGTGATGCTAAGTTAACAATACTACTATTGGCGTTTTTCCCTAAATATGGAGCAGCAGCTTTCGTTACAAACATCATAGACGTCATGTTAATGTCCATTACCTTGTGCCAGAAATCAGCTTCCATTTCACTTAGCATTTTACGAGCAACAAGTGATCCTGCGTTGTTTATAAGAATATCTAAGCCACCTAAGGCTTCCATTGTTTTTGCTACTAAAGCCTTCGCATCGGCTTCTTTTGTTAAGTCACCACTTATGGCAACTGCTTTTTGGCCTTTACTAGTAGCGTATTCCTTTAATTTGTTTGCTGTTTCAGAGCTTGAAAAATAATGTATAGAAACATTAGCTCCACTATCAATAAAGTGTCTGGTGATAGATTCACCAATTCCCTGAGCACCAGCGGTTATGAGAACATTTTTTCCTGTTAATTTTTTATTGATTTCCATGTGCTTATTTTTATTGTTTTTATTGTTGACTCCAGAGTTTTCAAGGAAAGCTATTTAGCTTCCTAATAATTTGATAGTCCATGTATCGATTATTCGATACAGAAGTATTTATTAGTACTATATCCAAAGGATAATTAATAATCTTTCGATTTCAGAATTATAAATTGGTTAATTGATATTCAAAAAAAATTCAAAAATTGCAAAAACCATAATAAAACTGGAGATCATAATTAAAGTAACTGTTACTTTTAAATAACCAATAATTATCTTTTTCTGCTTTTTTTTTAAAAGAACTACATTGCTCCGCAATATTCGTACAATAATTTAAAATGAATTTTCATTTTACTTTTTGCTAGTTGCGGATTTTGATTTTTAATAGCTTCAAAAATTTCGGCATGCTCTTTAATTCTTAATTCATCAAGATTAGCATAAGCCGTATGATACTTTTTGAAATCCAAAATTATTTGAGGCGTAATACCAATCATAATTTGATTTATGGTTACGTTTCCACTTGCCTTAGCAATTGCTAAATGAAACAATAAATCTTCTTGTACGGCATCTTCTCCCAATAATAATTTCGATTTATGAGCATTTAATGCGTCTTCAATTCGCTTCAAATCATCTTTTGTACGTCTTACTGCAGCTAAGCTAACAGCTTTTAATTCTAGTAAAATTCTAGTTTCAACTAAAGATTTAAAATTTGGTGACCCAAGACTAAGAATATCTTCAATCATTCCATTCATGGCAATGGCACCAATATTTGCAACAAAAGTTCCGCTTTGCGGTATTGATTTTAAAATCCCATAGGATTCTAATTTAAGAATAGCCACCCTAACACTTCTTCTACTAACACCAAATTTTTCAGCTAATACTCTTTCTGCTGGTAATTTGTCTCCTGGCTTTAAATGTTTTTCACTAATTAAATCACTTATTTGACCTATTAGTTTATTAACCCGGTTGGTAGTTTCCTGATTTTCATTTTTTGAAAGTAGATCTAAATTCATTAAAAAAAATTAAATTGGTGTACCAGATTGGTTCATCAAACTTATTAAATTTAAATAACTAACAAACCTATTTCAATTACTATTTTTAAAAGATTAACCGACCAAAAATTGGTCGGTTAATCTAAAAAACTAAACTAAATAAACTAACTTAAATTTTTTATATTTTATTTAGTAACCAGTGTTTTGAGTAATAACACCGTTAGTTGCAAGAATTTCTGATAGTGGAATTGGAAACACATAGTAATTACTATTTACTGTTAATCCCATTGCAGCATCAACAGTTCCAGTTCTAACTAAATCGAACCATCTGTGACCCTCTAATGCTAATTCTACTCTTCTTTCATTTGCAATAGCAGTTCTAACAGCAGCTTGTGTTGTTGCTGTTCCAGTTAAACTTGTTAAACCAGCTCTTGTTCTTATTGGATCCAGTAATGGAAGTACGGTTGAAGCAGGTGAACTAGTTTCGTTCAATGCTTCAGCATACAATAGAATTATATCAGATAATCTGATTTCTATAAAGTCCTGATCGGCACCTCCAGAATATTTCGCACCTTTTCCACCTGCAGCATCAATAGTCAATGCTTTTCTTAAATCTGTACCACCACCTGCAGCACCACTTGCATCAAATGCAGCAGTTAAGCGAGGATCTAAAGGTGTACTAGATTTGGTGTCACCTCCAGAAAACCATCCTGGAAATGTAGATGAAGACGTAGAACCATCGGCAACAGTAATAGAACCAGACATTTTAGTTGCAAAAATAATTTCTGAACTAATATCGGTTACAACATCAGCAAAGTTTGGCTCTAAAGTTATACCTGCAGCAGCAGCACCGCTTACAACAGTTCCAAGCGTAGTTGCAGCCGGTCCAAAATCACCTCTGTGCATATACACTTTTCCAAGTAATGCACGTGCCGCAATTTGAGACGCACGACCTGTTGCTAATCCAGAATTAGTTAATCCTGCTATGGCATCCATTAAGTCTGGAATGATTACATCATTATACACGTTTGCCGCTGGTTGCCTCACGAAAATAGATAAATCGGAAGTACTTGGCGTAGCCGATAAGTTAACAGGAACATCACCAAAAATCAATACTAATTTAAAGTAAGACAAACCTCTTAAAAATTTCGCCTCAGCAACTTCGTTTGCATCTGATGAATTTTCAATAACGTTATTAGTGCTTAATATCGCCTTGTACAAATTACGATAAACTGGGGTAAAAAATGCCCCTGTCATATCTCCACCCGCTAAATCTGAGTTATAGGTATCAATTGATGTAAACGGATCTTCTAACATCAACATATTGTCTGCTCTAAAATCTCCCAAAACCGCTTGTGGCATTGCAACTCCTGTTTGATAGTAGTATGCTGCGTTTAAAACCGGCCCAAATTCCACCAAATTAATGGATTCTAATTCTAAAACAGGCGATTGTTCCAAATCATTATCACATGCTGTCATCAACAACATAGAGACAAATGCTATATATATATATTTCATTTTTTTCATTATTTCTTATTTAAAAATTAACATTTACACCGAAAGTAAAACTTCTAACAATAGGGCTCGCACCTTCTTGATACCCGTATGTGGTAGGACCTCCATAATTACTATTTTCAATCTCAACACCTTCTGGGTTAAATGACGTATAATTTTTCCCCATTATATATAGTAAATTAGTAGCTGCAGCATATACTCTTAAAGAACCTATACCAATTTTGCTAATAAAATCTGGTTTAAGTGTATAACCTAGAGTTATATTTCTTAAAGCAATGTATGATGCATCTTGAACCATTGAACCATGTACATCTCTGGTTAATTGATAATGTAGTCCATTATTATCGGCAATACCATCGTCGTTAAGGTCGAAAGCATCTGTAGTAGAGTCGCGAAATTGCGATTGCCAGTAAATAGGATCAATATTATAAACTTCAGCACCTTGAGATCCTTGGAACTGGAATGCTAAATCAAAATCTTTATAGTTCATATTACTTGAAAGTCCCCAATAAAAATCTGGAGTAGCCGATCCTAATTTAACATAATCATCTTCATAAGTAATATCACCATCATTGTTTTGATCTACTATATAAGCTAAACCGCTATTATTTCCAACATTTCTTGTTGGATCTGCCATATATATGTTTTCAACTATACCAGCGCTTTCATAACCCCACATTTCACCAAGTTCGCCACCTACATAATTTCTAAACTCAGCACCTCTACCTGATGGTCCGCCATAAATTTGTCGAGGCAGTTCGTCAAGAGAACCTAGACTTGTAATTTCTGAATTAACTGTAGATAAGTTGGCATTCATACTCCAAGAAAAATCCTCCTTTTGAATTATATTTCCATTTAGTTCAAACTCTAAACCAGAACTCGTAATATCTCCACGATTAAGTCTAATTTGAGGTGTCCCAAGAACTTCAGAAACGCTTTGATTAATTAACATATCATTTACGTCTGACGTATAATAATCTACACTTATTCTGAAACGATTATTTAAAAACCCAGCATCAACACCATAGTTAGTTTCTTTATTGGTTTGCCAAGTTAAATCTGCATTTGCCACATCTTCAGGAATTAAAAACCCTGTTCCAAAAGCGGTATTAGACGTACCTAAAATACTTAATGAACTATAAGAACCTAAATCTGAAGAAGTACCTAAAGAACCTACACTAAATCTAAGTTTTAATAAACTTAATACATCATTATCTTGTAAAAATGCTTCGTTATGCATATTCCAACCTAAAGACAATGCTGGAAATACTGCATATCTTTCATTTGCTCCAAAACGTGAATCACCATCTCGTCTAATAGATGCTGATAATAAATATTTATCATCATAGGCATAGGCAACTCTACCAAAAATACCATTTCTTGACTGTTTCTCGTCAATTCTATTCGAAATGACATCTTCAGCGTTGAAAAAAGAATAATTTAAAGGGTATCCAAAAGGTGCATTTCCCCCATCTGATTCAAGTCCTTTGAATTTAGTATTTACAAACTCCATACCAACCACTGCATTAATATCATGCTTATCATTAATCACAGTTGAATAATCAACAGTAGTTGTGCTTAAAACGGTAGATTTCTTAATATCTCCTATATCCAATGTACCTCTATCAGCACGTTGTTGTCCATCTGATAATCTTCCATGATATTCGTACTCATTAACATCACGTAAATCTGCACCAAAAATAGTTTTTACGTTTAACCCTTCTATCAATTCGTATTGTAGATAAGAACTTACATTCCCATAATACGTTTTCTTATACCTTTGAGAGTTGTCAAATTTTGCGGCTACACCAGCATCACCTGTTCCACCAATACCATTTTGATTTCTACCGTATTGCCAATCGTGAGCAACATCACCTGGTTGTAAATCATAGATACTTGTAGGATCTAACCCCACACCTCTATAATCTTGATCAAATGTACGACCAATATTATTTCCTGTAAATCCTGAATTGAACAACGCTTGTCTATTAGCATCCAATTGTTGAACGAAATCGATAGACGCTTGTGTATGATAAATAGGACTAATGCTATAAGCTCTTAAAAGATCTCGCATTTCCCAAGGCACAATATCTTGATTACCATAGAATCCATTCATACTTAAACCTGCCGTGAACTTGTCATTCAAAGTAGCATCGATATTCATACGTCCGTTATATCTTTCATATCCTTGTCCTCTTACAACACCATCAGTATTTAAATAGCCAAGTGAAGCAAATGCTTTAATATTTTCAGACCCTCCGCTCACACTAAAATCATGGCTGGTAGAATTACCACTTTGAAAAAGCCAATCTTCAATACTCACAACATCTGGAGCATTTGTGTATGCATCTAGTCTGTATTGTAATAATCCTGGATCAGTATTAGAAAGATCATAATCACCTGATTGTAAATCTTCTGCCCACTCTCCTGCAGTTTTAAGCATTTCAATATCTTTTACATACTTTCTTGAAGTACTTGTATAGGCGTTATAACTAAAATTTAGTTTTCCAGATTTTCCTTTTTTGGTAGTAACCAAAATAACACCATTTGCTCCCAAAGAACCATAAATTGCAGCAGAAGCAGCATCTTTCAATACCTCCATGCTTTCAATATCATTTGGATTAACCGTTGCTAAATTTCCTGAAATTGGAAATCCATCAACAACAATTAACGGATCTGAGTTACTTGAAAGAGAAGACCCCGTTCTAATTTGAACTTTTAAATCAGCACCAGGTTCACCACTTTGATTTTGAATATTAACACCTGCTAATTTACCTGCTAAGGCTTCATCTACACGCGCTGCTTGCACGGCTGCAACATCATCACCACCAATTTTTGCTATCGCTCCAGTTAAATGAGATTTTTTACGAGTACCGTAACCTACTACCACAACTTCATCTAATTGAGCTGCGTCTTCTGTCAATACAACATTAAGAGTTGTTTGATTTGTAATCTTGATTGATTGAGATACATAACCAATGTAAGAAAATTGAAGAACGTCTCCACTTTTAACATCAATTTGGAATTTCCCATCAAAATCTGTTGCTGATCCTCTTGAAGTATTAGCAACAATTACATTCACTCCAGGAACAGGCATGCTTGACGCATCTGTTACTGTACCGGATAATTGATATCCGTCTTGTGCAAATAATGATATATTGAATATCAATACTAGCATTAAAGTTAATTTAGTTTTTAAATTCATTTGTCATTCATTTTAGTTAATTTGTTTGTTTAGAATAATTAATTTTTTGGTAAACCAAATTGGTTTACCAGAGTGGTACGCCAAATATATGTTATTTTTATGTTAAAACACAAAAAATAAACGCAAGAATTATGTTAATCTTTAAAAAACTATACTAATTATTAATAGATTATCATTTTTTAACTAGAAACTAATATAAATAAATAATAGCATCGGGCAATATATACCACTAAATAGTTTTAAGATTGATTATAAAAAAATAAAAATTACCAATTCCACAAAGTGCCATCATCTAATCTAGTAACTGGAAGGTATGATCTTTTATACGGATATTTTTTAGCAGCTTCCTCATTAAATTCAACGCCAAGTCCTGAAATGTCTTCTATATATATGTCTCCATCTTTTAGCTTCGCTTTGAAACTAAACACTTCATTTAATTCTGGTGTTCCAAAGCCTATAAATTCCTGAACGCCAAAATTAGGTGCCCACAAATCTAAATGCATATGCGCCATAAAACAGATAGGAGACAAATCGGGGGCTCCATGAGGCGCCATCCGCACATGATAAAGTGATGCGAAATCTGCTAACTTTTTCATTGGTGTTATACCGCCGCCGTGCGTTGCAGCTGTTCTTACAAAATCTATATATTGGTTTTCTATTAAAGGTTTTGCGTCCCAAATAGTATTGAATTTTTCACCCAGTGCCAATGGTGACGTGGTATGTTCTCTAATAATTTTGTAACCTTCAGGGTTATCGTAAGTGACTGCATCTTCAATAAATTTTAAACGATACGGTTCTAACAATTTTCCTAATTGTGCTGCCTCTATTGGCGTTAATCGGCTGTGTACATCATGACATAACTCAATATCATACCCGAATTTTTCTCTTGCTCTTTTAAATAATTCAGGAATAAAATTTAGATACTTTGTTGTAGACCAACCATGTTCTGGTGGCAATGGTCTATTCCCCTGTAATTCATAATAGTTCTTTTTATCGCCCAAGGTTCCATAGGTACCTTTTGCTCCAGGTATGGTGCATTGCAGCCTAACAACCTTATAACCTTCATTAATAGCTTTTTCTAAATTATTAAGCACATCGTCAATGGTTTCGCCATTTACGTGAGCATAAACTGTTACTGCTTTTCTACTTTTACCTCCAAGTAATTGGTAAACTGGCAATCCGGCCACTTTCCCTTTAATATCCCAAAGCGCGACATCAATGGCTCCAATTGCAGCCATACTTACAGCGCCATTTTGCCAATAAGCGCCCTTCACTAGGTATTGCCAAATATCTTCTATTTGATGGGCATCCTTACCTATTAAACAAGGAATAACATGTTCTTCTAAATATGAAACAACAGCTAATTCTCTACCATTTAAAGTGGCATCTCCTAGGCCGTAAACACCCTCATCCGTCATAATTTTAATAGTCACAAAATTACGCCCAGGGCAACATACAAAAACTTTGATATCTGTTATTTTCATATTATTAATTTAGTTTATCAATCCCAAATCTAGGCCATCTGTTCCTTTTTTCTTTAAAGGTGATTTTTCTGAAAGCGTAAAACCACCTTCATTAAATTGTGGATTTAAATTCCAAAGATTTTCAATATTATATTTTTGATCACCTGTAATCTCAATTTTACCTGATTTATAATAATTATTGTTAACTACATTTACAATAGGCTCGCCAACTACTAAATGCATTGCTAATCCCTTCGTATTATTGAAATTATTGTTTTGAATATCATTCACCTGAACACCATACAATGACATGGCTGCACCATATTTATTTTTACTTCCGAAGCCTACATTGTTAAAAACATTATGATCTACTTCTAAAAAAGGTCCAAACGTACTTTCGTCTTTCCCACCTCTATACAACCTTAGTGCTGCTCCTTGTAAATCGGTTACGGTATTATTTTTCATAATCATATATTCAACATTATAAGCACCAATATCATCCGTTTCTGTATCTAATGCGGCAATATGACCTGAAATATTTTTAAATGTTGAATTTTGAATACTTATTGTATCAGCAAATGTGCCTTTTGCCACTCTTAAAACATCAAATGAATGATTTACAACCATATCTTTAAACTCACAGTTATCAATAAATAATTTATAGTTATCAATCATGGAGTTTTTACTCGTACTAATTACAGAATTCCCTGCATAATCCGGAGATTTAGACCCATCGAATGTGATATTTTCTAATGATAAGCTTCCGCCATTTTTAATTTCGAAAGCCATCATTCGTTCAAATAAAATAGTTGCTTTTTTATCCCCAGAAGTTTTAAATGTTAATGGATGATTAATTTGAACTGCTTTCGTTATTAAGTAAGCTCCACCTGTTTCTAATTCAATAATATCTCCAGCTTCAGATGTTTTTACAATATCATATAAGGTATTAATACCAGCTTCAACTTTAATTGTTTTACCTGAATTTAATGCTACACTATTATCTGCTTTAGAATACCACGCTATTCCGGTATTCTCTTTAGTGGCAACATTTGGACTGATAGTAATCTTGTTTTTAATTTTATCTGAAGTAGGAATTAAAAATCCTTGTTCATTTTTAACTAGCGTAATATCTGCATTTTCAAAACCTTCTTTAATAGATGTTTTACCGTTTTTACCAAGAAGATTATCTTTAAATGTAATTCCGCTTATGTCATCATAAACAGTAAATGTATCCTCTTTGTTTTCGTTATAAAAAATGTTTCCAGAGATTTCAGAATTTCTTGGTGCTTGGCTTCTTTCAGAATCGTTACCAGCACATAATTGGATATGATCGCAATTAACAAACGTATTATTACTTAATTTAGAATCAATTACTGGAACATACCTATTTGGTGGTGAATTTGGAACACCATTCATCATTACAAAGGCTCCTCTAAAACGGTATCCTGTTAAACCAACATGATAATTATTAATAACTGTTTGTGTTTCATTAATGATACGAACACCACCAGTACTTGGTTTTCCATTTCCTATAAATACGTTTCCGTCAACCATAGTTTCATTTCCATGACGCATGGTTAAAGTTCCGGTACATTCAAAAAAAGTATTGTACTTAAAAGTGTTTTGGCAGGATTTGTTTGAAATAATTTCATGCTCGCCATTAGTTCTATCAAAATAATTTGACTCTACTAAAGTTTTTGAGTTTTCAAGCGCGTGATGACTTGTACCAATTCTTAGCGTTTCTCCTCCATTATTACCATAGGTTGGTCGTGGTCCAAAATAGTTATGGTCTATGCTGTGATTGTTTGCCAAACTTTCTTTGGTATCTAAACCAACAATCATCGTTACACCTAAATTCTTTTTACCTGCAATATGATTATGATCTATTCGGTTATTTTTTCCATAAATGGTTATCCAATAATCTTGAACTTGACGTTCAGGGTTGTTGTAATTATCAATAACGCATTCGGTTAAACGACAATTATTAGCCATTTCCTCTCTGTTTTTTCTAAAAGAAATTACAGCATTTGTTGGTGTAAATCCGTTTTTAAAAACAAGACCTTCAACAATTAAATGTTCTCCAGCAATTTGAAGATTGGAAGCACCTTCTAAAGTTACTTTTCCTTTTTCTTCAACGGTAAGTTTAATTGGATTTCCCTCTGTTCCTTTGCCTTCAAAAACGAGTTCAGCATCATTCCAAACACCATTAGCTAAAGTAATGACATCACCAGGTTTTGCATTTTTAACGGCATCGTTAAATTCAGATACATCTTTAACAAGTAAGCCATTAGAATCTTCTTCTTTACAAGAAAAAGATAATACTAAAAGGATGACTGCCACAAAATTAAATGTTTGTTTATTTTTCATATAAAAAATGTTTTGTTAAAAGTATTTCGTCATGATGCCAATAACTCCCGTATAAGAAACCACACAAGAGAAAAATAAGGCTGCATATAACCCAATATTTACCCAAATACTGGTTTTATACTCTTTCATGATTTTTTTGTTATTAATCATTAAAATGATACCAACTACCACCAGCGGTAAAATGAACACATTAAAAACTTGAGATAAAATTTGAATTTCTATTGGGTTTCC
>NZ_JBATHX010000218.1:0-3362 GCF_049667265.1 Algibacter sp.
ATGGCTACTGCAGTAACGGTTGTTCCTAATTGATTAGCAACTGCTTTTGCATAGGAAGCTACCTCGAAAGCGGCTTTCTTAAAAGTACCTTGTTCTGATTCTGTATATACTAAAACTGACATAAATTTAAAAAATTTAAAAATCCAAAAGTAAATTCCAAATAATATTTTTTGGGATTTTGCTTCTGAAATTTGGGATTTATATGACTTTAGCCTCGTTATGAAGCAAGCTTACTAATTCGTCTAAATTATCTGGTGATACTAACGTAACCGCACCTTTAGGAGTTGGTTTTATAAATGAAACAGAAGTTGTTTCAGGACTTACATCAATAGGTTCAACCACATTTAAAGGTTTTTTACGAGCCATCATAATGCCTCTCATGTTCGGGATACGTAAATCGCTCTCTTCAACCAATCCTTTTTGACCTCCTATAACTAGTGGCAGCGATGTTGAAACGGTTTCTTTACCACCATCAATTTCTCGAATAGCCTTCGCTGATGTAACATCAACCTCCAAACCAATACAGTTATTTACAAAGTTGGCATTAATTAATCCGGCTACCATTCCTGGCACCATACCGCCATTATAATCGATAGATTCGCGACCAGCAATTACCAAATCGTAGCCCCCTGTGTTAATCACGTTTGCTAATTGTTTTGCTACCGAAAAACCATCGGTTGCAGGTGTGTTTACGCGTATGGCTTCATCTGCACCAATGGCTAATGCTTTACGCAAGGTAGGTTCAGTTTCTGGACCGCCAACGTTAATAACAGCAACCGTAGCACCTTGTTTTTCTTTAAACCACATAGCACGAGTTAAACCAAATTCATCATTTGGGTTTATAACAAATTGTACGCCATTGGTATCAAATTTAGTATCATTATCACTAAAATTGATTTTTGAAGTAGTATCTGGTACGTGACTTATACACACTAATATTTTCATTTTTTTATGTATTTAAATGTCTTATTTTTTTTCAGTTTACGAAGTTAAATATAATATTTTGAATATTTACTATGCGTGCATAATAAATTTTAAAATAACTCGTATTTATTGGGGTTCAGCGTTATAATTTAAAGAGTTTGAAGGTTTTAAAGTTCAAAGATGTCAATAATATCATGTTTCGGTAAGTAAATTATATATCTTCATTTAATCTGTATAATATGATAATTTGAGCAAAACTCAAAAAACTGATAAATTAGGAATGATAATAGAACGTAGTATTTTTTCATTGTTTTCAATTTATTTACCACATTTATTAAAAGTATTGAAATTTTTAGACAAACAATAATTTTACAACAGAAACATAAGTACATTATAATGAATAATTACTATTTTTGTTTTTGGACTAAAAAAACACTTAATGAAGACAATTCAATTTAGAGAAGCTATTTGCGAAGCAATGAGCGAAGAAATGCGCAGAGACGAAAGCGTATATTTAATGGGTGAAGAAGTAGCTGAATATAATGGTGCTTACAAAGCGTCAAAAGGCATGTTAGACGAGTTTGGTGCAAAACGTGTTATCGACACACCCATTGCAGAGCTTGGTTTTGCTGGTATTGCTGTCGGTTCAACCATGACTGGAAACAGACCAATTGTTGAATACATGACCTTTAACTTTTCTCTAGTTGGTATTGATCAGATAATAAGTAATGCAGCTAAAATTCGTCAAATGTCTGGTGGGCAGTTTCCATGTCCTATAGTTTTTAGAGGACCAACAGGTTCTGCAGGGCAATTAGGAGCAACGCATTCACAAGCCTTCGAAAGCTGGTTTGCAAACACGCCAGGCTTAAAAGTAGTGGTGCCATCAAACCCTTATGATGCAAAAGGACTTTTAAAAGCCGCTATTCGTGATGATGATCCTGTGATTTTTATGGAAAGCGAGCAAATGTATGGTGATAAAGGCGAGGTGCCAGAAGGTGAGTATATTATACCACTTGGTGTTGCTGATATTAAACGTGAAGGAACTGATGTAACTATTGTATCTTTCGGAAAAATTATAAAAGAAGCTTACAAGGCTGCCGACGAGTTAGAGAAAGAAGGTATTTCTTGTGAAATTATCGATTTACGTACTGTACGTCCTATGGATAGAAAAGCCATTGTAGCGTCTGTAAAGAAAACAAATAGATTAGTAGTTTTAGAAGAAGCATGGCCTTTTGGAAATGTAGCAACAGAGATTACTTATTTAGTACAATCTGAAGCATTTGATTATTTAGATGCGCCAGTTGTTAGAATTAATACTGCCGACACACCTGCAGCTTATTCGCCTGTTTTAATGGAAGAATGGTTGCCAGATTACACAGAGGTAATTAAGGCGGTAAAAAAAGTATTGTATAAATAAACCAAAATTTTTCACGTTATATAAACTTCATTAGCACGATTGTTGATGAAGTTTTTTTGTATTATGAAAATTAAAATATTTTTTGCCCTTTTCTTCCTCGGATTTATTTCTGTGTTTGCACAAACCAAAGTAAGTGGTTATGTGTTTGATGAATTTAATGAACCAGTTTCTTTCGCTACTATTGTATTTAAAGGCTCTACGGAAGGCACCATTACTAACGAAAACGGAAAGTTTTATTTAGAATCAGATGAAACCTGGAGTACTTTAACCGTAACTTTTTTAGGTTATGAAACCTTGAATGTGCCTTTGGATAAAAAGGTGAATTACGATTTAAAATTTATACTTAAAGAGGAAGCAGCACAACTTAATGCCGTTGTGATTGTATCGGGAAAACAGTCTAAAAAGAATAATCCGGCCATCGATTTACTTAAGAAAATTTGGGCGCATAAACGCAGTAATGGTTTAAAACAATTCAAGCAATACGAATACGATAAGTATGAAAAAGTAGAGTTCGATTTAAATACCATCGATAGTGCACTTATTAAAAGTAAGCTTTTTAAAGGCATGGAATTTGTTTTTGAAGAGGTGGATACTTCGAATGTTACAGGAAAAACCTATTTACCAATTTTTATAAATGAAGCCGTTTCAAAAGTATATGGCGATAATGTAATTAACAAAACCAAAGAAGATTTATTAGGGAATAAAAACTCAGGGTTTAGTGATAATCAAATGATTATTGATTTTGTAGACGATTTGTATTCAGACTTTAGCGTATACGATAATTACTTAAAGTTTTTCGATAAAAGTTTTGTGAGTCCATTGTCAAGAACTGGAATTAATACTTATAATTATGTTCTAGCTGACAGTACATTTATTGATAACAAGTGGTGTTATAATATTATTTATTATCCAAGACGTAAAAATGAATTGACTTTTAAAGGCGATTTTTGGGTTGCAGATACCACCTATGCGATTAAAGAAATTAATCTTCAAGCTTCAAAAAGTGCTAATATAAACTGGA
>NZ_JBATHX010000219.1:0-16971 GCF_049667265.1 Algibacter sp.
GTATAAACCCATCAATACTTCCATTAGCAAGCATTTCCATGTTAATAATTTCTTTGGTAAAGGACTCATTTGACAGTCCAACAATAACATTATATCCTCGTCGATTGGCAACGCGTTCTATACCTCGAATTACTGTTGAAAAAAAGTGATGAACAATCTCAGGAATTAAAATCCCTATAGTTTTAGTTTTTCTATTCTTTAAACTAAGGGCAATGTTATTAGGCTTGTAGTTATAAAGTTTTGCAAACGCCTGAATTTTTTGAGTCGTATCCTCACTTATTTCCTTGCTGTTACTTAAAGCTTTGGAAACTGTTGACACAGAAACATCTAGTTCTTTTGCTATTTGTTTTAATGTGATTTTTCTCTTCATAAATCTTATATTCAGTCAAAAATAGAAATTATTCAGTTGTTAATAATGAAGATTTCAGATTATTTGAGGCATAATAAATTATGTTTTTCTCAGTTTAAACGAAAATATCTAAAAAGTTGTCAACACGAAAACGTTTTCGTAAAATATTTCATAATATTTAATAGCTCGTTTACAGTTTGTTTATATAATTTTGCCGTTGAGAAGTGAAAATATAATCGAACTAAAAAAAACTTATTAATTAAACTAATTTGTATGAAGACTATTATTAATAGTTTACTGTTTTTTCTATTGTTGGCGCCCGTCTATATATTTGGACAAACACCAGTAACGGGAACAGTAACAGAACAATCAACTTCCCTTCCACTTCCGGGTGTCAATGTTGTTGTTAAAGGAACCTCTAATGGAACCGCAACAGATTTTGATGGGAATTACCGTATTGAAGTAAAAAATGGCGACATCATTGTGTTTTCTTATGTTGGTTATCAAGCTTTAGAGATGACTTATACAGGACAAGCAACCCTTAATGCCCAATTAATCGAAGATACGGCACAATTAGATGAGATCGTTATCATTGGTTATGGTAGTGTTAAAAAAGAAGATTTAACTGGTGCCGTTGATGTTATTTCATCAAAAGACTTTAACCAAGGTGCAGTTGTATCTCCAGATCAATTGTTACAAGGTAAAGCTGCGGGTGTTAGAATTACTAGCGCTGGTGGACAACCAGATGCTGCACCGAATATTAGAATTAGAGGTGGTTCATCCCTTTCTGGTAATAATGCACCTTTAATTGTTATTGATGGTGTACCATTAGATAACGGTGGTGTAGCTGGTGTGGGCAACCCATTAAGTTTGATTAACCCAAACGATATTGAAAGTTTTAGTGTACTTAAAGATGCATCTGCAACCGCTATTTATGGTTCTCGTGCCTCCAACGGTGTACTTATTATAACAACTAAAAAAGGAACTTCAGGAGAAGCTAAATATAATTTTTCTGCAAGAACCTCTTTAAGCAATGTTAGTTCTAGCGACCAAGTTCAAGTTATGAATGGAAATGAGTTTGTAACTTTTGCTCAAACATACTTCCCAGATAACTTAAGCGCTTTAGGTGTACCAGTTGGCAGCGTAGATTCAAACCAACCAAGTTACATTGTTGATTTGACAGATGCGGATGGAAATCCTATCCAACGTCAAATTTACAATACAGATTGGCAAGATGTAATTTATAGAACTGCTGTTACTAAGGATTATAATTTTGGTGTAAGAGCTAACTTATTAAAAAAAGTTCCTTTTAGAGCCTCTATTGGATATAATGAAACTGAAGGTGTTGTAAAAACAAATGACTATGAGAGAATTACGGCGTCATTAAGATTAACACCTAAGTTTTTTGATGACCATTTAAAAGTAGACATTAATGCTAAAGGAACTGTTGTAGATAAAAATTCAATTGATGATGGTGCTGCTCTTGGTGGTGCAATTTCAATGGATCCTACAAAACCAATTTATGATAGTAATTCAATTTTTGGCGGTTTCTATCAGCAATTACAAGCATCGGACAACCCTAATGATCCTAATGCCAAAATTGGAGCTGGTAACCCATTAGGAGTTTTACTTCAAAGATCTCGTCCTGAAAAAGTAAATCGTTTACTTGGTAACATTGAATTGGACTATAAAATGCACTTTTTACCTGAATTACGCGCTGTTGTAAATTTAGGCCTAGAAGCTTCAAGAGCTGAGATTGAAGAATCTTTCGCACAAAACGCGATCAATTCATATACACTAGTACCAGATACAAGTGTTCCTGCGGGCACATACATATTTAACTCTGGAAAAAGTTTTGGTGAAAGACAACATATTACAAATGTTACGATGGAATCTTACCTAGCATACCGAAAGGAATTTGAGGAATCCTTCCTTAACAATTTTGATGTTCAAGCAGGTTATTCATACCAAAATTTCAAAAACGATGGTAATAAAGATGAATATGAAAATGATCCTGTTAGTGGTCAAAGAATACCAAATGTAGATCCACTAAATCCAAACAATAGATATTTTAACGAATTAAATCTTCAGTCCTTCTTTGGGAGAGCCAATATCAATTTAGATAACAAATATCTCCTTACGGCTTCTTTAAGAGCCGATGGTTCTTCATTCTTTACAGAAGATAATCGTTGGGGTTATTTTCCTTCAGCTGCAATAGCTTGGAAAGCAAAAGAAGAGAGTTTCTTAAAAGACGTAAACTTTGTTAACGATTTTAAAATAAGGTTTGGTTGGGGTGAAACTGGACAACAAGATATTTCTTCATTAGGTTTTTACCCTTCTATTCCATTATTTGAAATAGGATCTCCAGAAAGTCAATATTTAGGTGGTGTAAATCTATATAATGCTAAAGAATTTAACCCAGATTTAACTTGGGAAAAATCAACAACCTATAACTTAGGTGTAGATTTTGACTTTTTTCATTTCAGTATTTTATCTGGATCTTTTGATATTTTCAAAAGAAAAACTACAGATTTATTAGTAGCTACAAATGTACCTCCAGGTCAAGCATTATCAGATATTTTAATACAAAATGTCGGTGATACAGAAAGTAAAGGTTTTGAGTTAAACTTAAATTTAAACCCTATAAAGAATGAAGATTTTAACTTATCATTAAATGGGAATTTATCTTATAACTTTACAGAAGTAACCGATTTAGAGGGTGCTCAGCAAATTTCTGCCGGTGGTAACTTACCTATTGGAACTGGAAATTTCCTTTTAAGACACGCTTTGGGACAACAAGCAGGTTCGGCTTGGGTATTAAAACAAGTATATGATACTGCTGGCGACCCTATTTTAGGATCTTTTGTAGATTTAAATGATGATGGTAGAATAACTGAAGCTGATAGATATTATAGAGCCATTCAACCTAACTGGACGTTTGGTTTAGGATTTAACATGAATTACAAAAACTGGGATTTTAGCGCAAGCTTTAGAGGTCAGTTTGATGGGGAAGTTTATAACTCAAGACGTTTAACACATGGTGCAATTGAAAATGCATTATCTTTAGATGGTAATTCATTTAACAATACCTTAAATTTCTTTAATGGAGCAGCAAATCCAGTATTTACTGATATTGTGGATCCTATCCAATATTCAGATTATTTTCTTGAGGGTGCATCATTCTTAAGATGTGAGAATATTGTACTTGGCCACACACTTAGTAATGTTATAAAAAACGCAACGCTGAAAATATATGGTGCTGTTAATAACCCGTTCTTAATTACAAATTATTCAGGACAAGATCCTGAGAATTTCTCGGGTATTGACAACAACTTCTATCCTAGAGCAACGGTATATAATTTAGGTGTTAATATTGATTTTTAAACTATGAAAATTATGAAAAATAAAATTTTAAAATTACTATTTGGTTTAGTAGTAATCTTTACTGTTAATATTAGCTGTACAGATGATTTAAATACAAAACCATTAATAGAATTATCATTAGATGAACTATTAGCAAAAGACCCACAAGCTGTTGAAGGTATATTATCTAGACTTTATGGTTCGTTTGCTCTTTCGGGTGCCGATGGCGCTGGAAGTTCAGATATTAGCGATGATCCTGGAGAATCGCCTTTTCTAAGAGGTATTGTAAATCTACAAGATTTTGCAGCAGATGCCATGAAAAATAGATGGGGAGATAATGGATTGGACCAATTAACAACTACAACAGATTGGACTCCAGACAATAAATTCTTTAGATATTTATACAACAGAATTTTCTTCACTATTCCACAATGTAACAACTTGCTTTCTATACTCCCTAATGTCGAAGTAGAAAACAAAGAGGTGATTATTTCTGAGGTACGATTTATTAGGGCTTTGGCTAACTATTATTTAATTGATGTTTTCGGAAAAGGTGTTATTCCAACTGAAGATACTGTAGGACAAACAGAATCTTTACCGCAAGCATCACGCCAAGAATTATTTGATTTTGTTGAATCTGAATTATTAGAAATTGAATCTATATTACCACCAACAAATACGTACGGAAGAGCAACCAAAGGAGCAGCTAGGATGTTATTAGCAAAACTATATTTAAATGCTGAAGTTTATACAGGAACACCTCGATATGCTGATGCAGCCTCATTTGCTAATAAAGTAATTACGGAAGGTCCTTATTCGTTAGCAAACGATTTTGTTAGTATATTTTCTGCTGATAATGATTCGTCAACTGAAATTATATTCCCATTAATTGCCGATGCTCAAGTAAGCCAAAGTTATGGTAACACCACCTATATTGTAAATGGAAGTTTAAATGCCGACACAACGCCTTTAGCTCAATTTGGAGCAACTGAAGGTTGGGGTGGTCATAGATCAAGCAAAGCTTGGTACGGTTTATTTGGTGATTTAGGAACATCGACTGATGATAGAGCCAAATTATTTTGGACTGAAGGTCATAACTTCGAAATGGATGATTATAAAAAGTGGATTGATGGTTACCCTTCTATAAAATTTAGAAATACAAACTTTATTGGATCGTCATTACCATCAAGTTTCTCTCCAACAGATTTCCCTTTATTCAGACTTGCTGATGCTTACTTAATGTATGCAGAATGTGCTGTTCGAGGAGCTGCAGGCACAGATATGGGAACCGCCGTTAATTACGTAAACGAAGTTCGTGAAAGATCAAATGCAAGTACGATTTCTCAAACCGATTTAACTGAACAATTTATTATTGATGAACGCGGAAGAGAATTAAACTTAGAAGGTCACAGACGTACAGACCTTATTCGTTTTGGGAAATTTACCGGAGGATCCTATTTATGGCCATGGAAAGGTGGCGTAAAAGATGGTACTTCAATACCTGCAACTTATAACTTATACCCTATTCCATCGTCAGCTTTACAAGCTAACCCGAATTTAACACAAAACCCAGGATTTTAAAACTAAAACTAAACGATTATGAAAAATATAAAACTTTTATCACTCTTATTAATAGCGTTCATTAGCTTCTCTGCTTGTGATCAGGATGATGACTTAGTATTCACAGCCCAAGAACCTGCTGAAGGTATAACCTTCTCTAACTCATTTTTAGATGAATATGTATTAACAGTTGCGGCATCTAATAATTTAGGTGAACGTTTTACTTGGCAAGATGCCAATTTTGGTGTACCAACCAATGTCACTTACGAATTAGAAAATTCAATTTTAGGCGACTTTACTGATGCCACTACGGTAGGAACTACAGATGGAAACGAACTTGCAGTTACCATTGGTGCCATGCTTGGTTTTGCTGAAGCTGCTGGATTAGATAATGACCCAAATACTGATTTGCCAAATACTGGCACCCTTTACTTCAGGGTAAAAGGATTTGTTGGTACTGAAGGGCTTCCAACATATTCACCAATTCAAGAACTTACTGTTGTTTTACCAGAAATAGTTGAAGGTGGCGGTGGTGCTGGAATAGAAATTTCTGATTGGGGTATTGTAGGTTCGGCTACACCTAATAGTTGGGACGGTCCAGATATTCCATTCTACACAACAAGTGAGAATAACGTTATTGTAGCTTATGCTAATTTGGTTGACGGGCAAATTAAATTCCGACAAAACAATAGCTGGGATGCCCCTAACATTAATTATGGTGATCTAACCGGAGATGGTATTCTTGATACTGAGAATGAAAATAACATTAATGTTACTTCGGGTACTTATAAAATAACTATCGATTGGAACGACAATTCTTATACAATTGAAGAATTTTATTGGGGTCTAGTTGGTTCTGCAACACCGAATAGTTGGGATGGACCAGATGTTAAGTTATCCTATGATTATAACACAGATACATTCAAAACAGTAGTACAACTTGTAGATGGTCAAATAAAAATTCGAATGAATGATAGTTGGGACTCTCCGAATATTAATTATGGTGACCTAACTGGTGATGGCGTTCTTGATACTGAGAATGAAAATAATATAAATGTTACTGCAGGATATTATCTAGTTACAGTAGACTTTAAAACTTTAGAATATTCTATTGAAGAAACTCTGATTTGGGGTGCTGTAGGATCTGCTACTCCTAATTCCTGGGATGGTCCTGACACCAAATTTAATCCAGATTTTGCAAATCCAGGAGTTTGGACTTTAAATGGTATGACACTTCTTGATGGTCAATTAAAATTTCGTACTAATGATAGTTGGGATTCACCTAATATTAATTATGGTGATTTAACTGGAGATGGCATTTTGGATACTGAGAATGAAAATAATATTAATGTAACAGCTGGAATTTATGATATTACTTTAGATTTTAGTAATCCTGATAATCCAACCTATACAATTGAATAGTATAAATTAAATTTATATATATATCTTTAAAAGGCTGTTTGTACTATTATAAACAGCCTTTTATTTATAAAAAACTATGCATTACATATTTTTTTAAAAAAATAATATCATGAAGAAACTATACTTGCTTTTATTGATTGCGTCTACATTAAGCTACGCTCAAGTAGTGACAACATCGCCAGAAATACCAACAGAAACCACTCCTATTACAATATTCTTTGATGCCTCAGGTACTGGATTAGATGGTTACACAGGTGATGTTTATGCGCATACGGGAGTATTAACTACGGCTTCTTCTGGTAGTTCTGATTGGAAACATGTTATTGGATCTTGGGGAAGCAACACCTCACAACCTAAATTAACTAGAACAGGAACTAATACTTACGAATTAGCTATTTCACCGGATATACCAACTTTTTACGGTACTACTACTGGAGAAGTTGTCACAGATATCGCTATCGTTTTTAGAAACAGCGCAGGAGATGCGCAAACTTCACCCGATATTTTTATTCCTATATATGCAGATGGCCTAAACGTATCGATAACAAATCCTGAAAACGAATCTGTTTATGATTTAAATGATAATATTACTATAAGTGCTGCTTCAAGCATAAATGCTGATTTAGAAATAAAAGTGAATAACACTTCAGTACAAACAGTAACTAATGCAGCGGCAATTTCGACGTCCTATACATTTACGTCAACAGGAATTCATATTATTGAGGCTACTGCTAATCAAGGTGGCGAAACTAAACAAGACGAAGTTTCTGTTTATGTAAAAACTGCAACTCAAAACCAAACATTGCCAGCTGGTGTTTCCAAAGGGTTTAATGATAATGGTGATGGTACCGTAACATTTGTTCTTGAAGCGCCTAACAAAACTGATATTTTCCTCATTGGTGGTTTTAATAGCTGGACATTAGATGCAGCTTATCAAATGAAAAAAGATGGCGATCTGTTTTGGGCAACCGTTTCAGGATTAGATGCCAATACAGAGTATGCATATCAATACTACATTGATTATTCTATAAAAGTTGCAGATCCTTATTCAAGAAAAGTATTAGACCCAAATAACGATCAATATATCCCTGATTCTACTTATCCAAGTTTAATGACCTACCCTACTGGTAAAACAACAGGAATAGTTTCAACTTTTAAAATCAACGAAACGGATTATACTTGGCAAAACACTTCGTTTACAAGACCTGACAAAGAGAATGTGGTCATTTATGAAATGTTAATAAGAGATTTTACAGCTAGTGGTACTTTTCAAGAAGCCATTACGCGTTTGGATTATTTACATAACTTGGGAGTGACAGCTATAGAATTAATGCCTGTTAATGAATTTGAGGGCAATGATAGTTGGGGATACAACCCATCATTTTACATGGCTTTAGATAAGGCATATGGAACAAATAATGATTTAAAAGAGTTTGTAGATGAGTGCCACGAACGAGGTATCGCAGTAATTTCTGATGTAGTTTTTAATCATTCATATAGTCAGTCACCATTATTACAGATGTATTGGGACAGCACAAATAATAGACCGGCTTCAGATAGTCCATATTACAACGAAAATCATAATTTAGTTGATAATACAAGCGCACATTGGGGTTATGATTTTAATCACGAATCAACTTATACGGTTGACTTTTTTAATGATGTGTTGAGTTTTTGGATGAATGATTATAAAATTGATGGATTCCGTTTTGATTTTACAAAAGGGCTTTCGAATACAATATATAGTGGAACAGACAATTGGGCAAGTGCTTATGATGCTTCACGTATTGAAAACTTAAAAGCATTTGCCGATCATGTTTGGTCTCAGGATCCAGGTAATGAAGCTTATGTGATTTTTGAGCATTTATCTGATAATAGTGAAGAGACTGAATTAGCAAATTACGGTATTATGCTTTGGGGCAATTTAAATCACAGTTTTAACCAAAATACTATGGGATATGCGTCGGACTCGGATATATCATGGTTATCATATCAAAATAGAGGCTGGAATAATCCGAATGTAGTAGGTTACATGGAGAGCCATGACGAAGAGCGTTTAATGGTAAAAAACTTGGCTTACGGTAATACAAACGGTGAGTATAATGTAAAAGATTTAGGAACGGCCTTAGATAGGCAGGAAGCCGCCTCAGTAATTTTTTACGGTATTCCTGGGCCAAAAATGATATGGCAATTTGGAGAACTTGGTTACGATAAAAGCATCAATTGTGAAACGGATATTACTGATGGTTCTTGTAGGTTAGATAAAAAACCTGTAGCATGGACACTTGGTTATGATAATGATTCAGATAGATTGGACTTATACAATGTAACCGCTAAAATGATATCTTTAAAAAAGCAATTCCCTTCTACATTTAATACAAATAATTTTAATTTAAATGTTGGTGGCCTTGTAAAGGGAATAAATTTATATGATAATGCTGGAGGTTTTAATGTAGTAATTATTGCAAATTTCGATGTTACGGCAAAATCGATTCAGCCTAACTTTAATGCAACTGGAACTTGGTATAATTTATTAAAAAATAATAGCACTTTTGAAGTTACTAACCTTTCGTCAACAATAGAATTAGCAGCAGGTGAATATAGAGTATACGGATCAGAACCTGTAGTTGATCCAAATGATATAGATGGCGATGGCGTTTTAAATGACAATGACAATTGTAGCAATACACCTTTTGGCGCAACGGTAGATGTTAACGGATGTGAAGTATTTACTTTAGATGCAAATAATTTTGCGTTACAAATAATTTCCGAAACATGCAGAAACAGCAACAACGGTAGTATAAATGTTTCCGCGAATGAAAATTTAAATTATTTAATAAATATTGTTGGCAACAGCATTAATACTTCCGGTAATTTTACTTCTAATTTTTCCGTTGACAATTTAGAGGCTGGAGAATACAAAATTTGTATTTCTGTCGATGGGCAGTCTGATTACGAACAATGTTTTAAAATCACACTAACAGAGCCTGAAGATCTATCGGTTTTATCCAAGACTTCAAATGATAAAAAGTCTATACAATTAGAAATGAGCGGAAGCTCCACTTATACAATAATTCACAATGATAAAACATTTCTAACCTCACAATCATCTATTAATTTAGAATTACTAGCAGGAAGCAATTTGATTCGTGTTACAGGAGAAAAGGATTGTCAAGGTAAATATGAAGAGGTTATTTACTCAGGGATGGAAATGTCTGTTTTTCCTAATCCAATAACCCATAATAATTTACAAGTATATTTAGGTGATTTGAATTCTGAAATATCATCTGTGAAAATGTATTCAATTTTAGGAAGACATGTTTACTCAAATGAGACTAACAAAAATGTTTTAAACATTGATACTTCTAATTTCTCTAAAGGCATTTATATATTACATGTTCAAACTAAGAATCAAAAAAGGAGTTTTAAAATAATTAAGAAATAATGAAAAATATATTCAAATTTTTAATGTTTGGTTCATTTTTATCGCTAGCAGTATTTAATTGTAGTGGCAGTAGTAGCGATGATAACCCGGACCCAAAAGTTATAGACCCTCCTGCTGCAGCTAGCTTAAGTTTTCCAAATCAAAATTCAGAATGCACAGAAGGCTCTAATTTTACGAGTACCGAAAGTGATGTGACCTTTGATTGGAGCGATGCTTTAAACGCTGAAACCTATGATTTAGTCCTAAAAAATCTAGAGACACAAACAACGAGCAATTACAGCAGTTCTAGTTCTCAATTAACAATCAAGGTGTTGAGAGCTACGCCATATTCTTGGTTTATTATTTCTAAAAATTCTGGAACGGAAACTGCTCAAAGTCCTACTTGGAAGTTTTACAACGCCGGTGAAGCTGCAACTGCATACGCTCCTTTTCCTGCTGAATTAGTAAACCCAAGTATGGGAACATCATTATCTAGTGTAACGATGAGCGTATCTTTACAGTGGTCTGGAACGGACGTTGATAGCGATATTAAAGAATACGACATCCTTTTTGGAACAGTTAATCCACCAGAAAATAATCAAGGTACCGTAGAGTCCATGAGTTTATCTGTAAATGTAACTAGTGGTAACACCTACTACTGGCGCGTAATTACTAAAGATTCCCAAAATAATAATTCTGAATCTGAAATATTTCAATTCAAAATAAACTGAGTGAATTAATGTTTTAGTTGAACCATATCTATTATACGAAAAAGCATCTCAAAATATTGAGATGCTTTTTAATTATATCTTTTATAATTTAAATCAGATTATTGATTCCCCTTTTTATAATCTTCTAAAAATTTAGCTAAACCAATATCTGTTAATGGATGTTTCAATAAGCCTTTTATAGAAGATAATGGCCCAGTCATAACATCACTTCCTAATTTAGCACAATCAATAACGTGCATGGTATGACGAACTGATGCTGCTAAAATTTGAGTTTCAAATCCGTAGTTATCATAAATTTGTCTAATTTCTGCAATAAGGTTTAAACCATCAGTAGAAATATCATCTAACCTTCCAATAAATGGAGATACGTAAGTTGCTCCTGCTTTAGCCGCTAAAAGAGCTTGACCAGCAGAAAAAACTAAGGTTACATTTGTTTTAATACCCTTATCTGAAAAGTATTTACATGCTTTAATACCATCTGCAATTATTGGTAATTTAACAACAATTTGAGGATGTAAACTGGCTAGCATTTCACCTTCATCAACCATGCCTTCAAAATCCGTAGAAATCACTTCTGCGCTTACATCTCCGTCTACTAAATCACAAATTTTTTGGTAGTGCGCTATAATATTATCAGCACCTGTAATACCTTCTTTAGCCATTAAAGATGGATTTGTGGTTACACCATCTAAAACTCCTAAAGCTTGTGCTTCTGCAATATCATTAAGGTTTGCTGTATCTATAAAAAATTTCATATCGCTTAATTTATTTTGTTAAAACTGATTCGTTTAAATACTCTAATACTTGTTTGCTAACTTTTTCGCCAGTAAACCCAAACTTTTCATCTAGAACTGATGCTGGTGCTGAATATCCAAAATGGGATAATCCAAATACTTTTCCATTATCACCAACTAAACCTTCTAAGTTTACTGGAAGTCCTGCTGTTAAACCAAATAATGGTTTGTTTTTAGGAATCACACTATTTTGATAATCTTTAGACTGATTTCTAAATACACCTTCAGATATTATTGAAGCGATATTAACCTTCAATCCTTCTTGAGATTCTAAGATTTCTGCTGCGGCAATTAATGTAGAAACTTCAGAACCATTAGCAATTAACACCACATCTGGATTTTCAACTTCTTTTACTAAATACCCACCTTTTTGAGCTGCTAAAGCCTCTTGATATCTTGATTTCCCTTGAGCAGGAACATCTTTAATTCCTTGTCTAGAAAGGATTAAACCTGAAGGTGAATTAGTATTTTCTAAAGCCATTTTCCAAGCAACACTTGTTTCAGCAGAATCTGCAGGACGCATCGCTAAGAAACTATTTTTACCACTATGGTTTTTTAGTTTTTCTAATAAACGAATCTGCGCTTCTTGTTCAACAGGTTGGTGCGTTGGTCCGTCCTCGCCTACTCTAAAGGCATCATGAGTCCATACATATTTCACACCTAATTCTTGAATACCGCTTAAACGAATAGCTGGTTTCATATAATCTGAAAACACAAAGAACGTTGCTACAACAGGAATACATCCACCGTGTAAGGCAATACCATTTGCAATACAAGACATGGTTAATTCTGCAACACCTGCTTGTAAAAATGACCCACTAAAGTCACCTTTTTTAAGTGCATGGGTTTTCTTTAAGAATCCATCCGTTTTATCACTATTAGATAAATCTGCTGAAGAAACAATCATGTTCTCAACATTTTCAGCTAAATAAGCTAACACGTTTGAAGATGCTGCTCTCGTAGCTAATCCTGCTTTATGGGCAATAGATTCAAAATCTAATTCTGGAAGTTTCCCAGATAAGAAGAAATCTAATTTTTTTGCTAATGCGTTATTATCTTTTCTCCAAGCATTAATCACAGCTTTCTTTTTAGCTGCTTTTGCTGTTTTTTCTGTAACTAAGTTTTTATAAAAAGCACTTACATTATCAAAAATATCAAATGGATTTTCAACGCTTGCACCTAAATTCAACAAGGTCTTTTCGTAATCTGCTCCTGTATGTCCAATTGGTTGACCGTGTAATTCACAGTAACCTTCAAACATACTACCATCAGCAGTTACACAACCTTTCCCCATTATGGTTTTTCCAATAATAAGCGTTGGTTTTTCAGTTTCGTTGTTCGCATCTTTTAATGCTTTTCTTATTTCATCGTGGTTATGACCATCAATTGTTACCACTTTCCATCCCCATGCTTCATATTTAGCAGCAGTATCTTCACTTGTTACTTCATCTGTAGATGTTGATAATTGAATATCATTAGAATCGAAAAACATAATAAAGTTATTCAGTCCTAAATGACCCGCAATTCTTCCTGCTCCTTGAGATATTTCTTCTTGAATACCACCATCAGAAATAAAACCATAAACTTTATGATTCATCCAATTGCCAAATCTTGCACCTAAAAACTTAGCAGCAATTGCAGCTCCCACACCCATAGTATGACCTTGTCCTAAAGGACCAGATGTGTTTTCGATTCCTCTTGCAACATCAACTTCTGGGTGACCTGGTGTGATTGAACCCCATTGTCTGAAATTCGCAACATCGTCTTTAGCATAATTTCCTAAAAGATAATATTGTGCATACATTAAAGTAGATAAGTGGCCTGCATCCATAAAGAAACGGTCTCTAAATGCCCAACCCATATCTGATGGATCATAATTAAAAAATTCAGAATATAGAATGTGCATAAAATCTGCACCTCCCATGGGCCCACCTGGATGACCCGAATTTGCTTTTTCTACCATAGCGACAGCTAATGCTCTAATATTATCTGCTGCTTGTAAATTAATGTCTTTGTTCATTTTTTTAATTATGATTTATATTTAATGGCTTCAAAACGTAGTATTTATATAGCAAAACACATTCAAATACATACGTTTTTGCAAATATATAATCTTTAAGCCGTAAGGGATTACTAAATGCCAAAATTATTTAATAACAGATGTTAATATCTATTTAGTGCCACTTATTAAGAAAAACGACTGTTTTAATTTAAAAAGCGAACTTAAAACCTAAATAATAGAAGTTGCAAATATTTACTAGCTTTAATTACTCGATGAATAAAACCGCGCTTTTTTCCGAAATGCCGTTTTCATTGAATGCTTCAATAGTAAAATAATAAGGCGTATCTCGATCTAAACAACGCATAAAATGTATATTGGTATCATAAACCAACCAAGATTGATATAATTTATCTGCTGCAATTCCCCAACGTATATTGTACCCTTGAGCACCTTCTACTGGATTCCACGAAAACGAGGCATCTCTTCGGTCAGTTTCTCGTTTAATTTCAAATTCTGAAACCTTTTCTGGCTTATTTCCTAATCCTAACCCAAACACTCTAAACTCAGACATGGCAAAGTTTGCACCTGGCACTTCCACATTGTTATAACGAACATACTTGGCAACCACAGGTTTTTCTAAAACTATGTAAGCATTTGGCGAATCTTTTTCACTTTTGCTCCTATCAACTATGGTTTGCCAGTTGGTGCCATCTTCTGAAGCTTCAATGGTAAATTGATGTTTTAAACCTTCCACACGTGTGTAAATTCCAGATTCATAATCATGAAAATTTAGCTGAAAGGCGTGGATGTTTCCGGGATTTGGCATTTCAATAGTTATCCATTGCTTATCATTATTAGCTTCTCCAACCCAAAAAGTTTTTGGGTTTTCATCGGTTAATACTTTAGACATAATATTACCAGCCGCATCGTTCTCGATAGGTAATTCGGTGACTTGAACTTCGTCATCATTCGCTGTAAATTTCATTATTTGCTTCAACGAAGAGGACACGGTTACTTTTCCTTTATATGAAAGCAACATCCATCCATTATGCTGGCCAGCTTTTGTTGGATGGTTCGCACCAAAATGCGGATAATCTCCATATTCAGTATTGGTGTACATTAAACCTTCATCATCAAAATAGGTAGGAAACATGCACAACCGCCTTTCCCATTGCGCATTAGAAGCAAGTGCCATGGTTGCAAAATGCCAATATTGTCCGTTGGTTTGTTTTACGGTTATTCCATGTCCAGCGCCATTTGTAAACCCGCCCGGCTTGAAACTCATAGGATTATTTTTCATGTAGGTGAATGGCCCAAGTGGTGTTTCACCTATATAAACGCCATCTGCATAGACGTTAAACTGTGTACCAGGTGCAGCATATTGTAAATAATATTTCCCGTTATGCTTTGTCATGGAGGCACCTTCCATATAGCCTTCTTTTAGGGTTGGGTGAAAATTATTTTCGCCAAAGCGTTCCCATCCATGCGCTTCTTCATTAAGATTGAACAATTCTTTTTTAACGCCTGTTTCTAAAAAACGATCGTCTTTATTCATTATTTTTACTTTTAGTGGATGTAAATTCGAAGATCCCCAGTATAAATATGTCTTGCCATCATCGTCAATAAACAATTCCGAATCCTGAATATTATTGGAGATTGAAGCTGTTGGTGACCATTTTCCACTTTTCGGATCGTCTGTGTAAAGTATACTTCCGTAACCTGCAGGATTACCAGCAAAATACACTAACGAATCCTTATAATTGAAGGCTGTTGGCGCATTACTTCCCTCAAAAAACCATTGTTGCGGTTTAATAAATTTCCAGTTAACCAAATCGGTGGAATGCCAATACCCAAAAGAACGTGTTACGAACAAATAATATTCGCCTTTAAATTCAATAACAGCAGGATCTGCACCAGAGCGATAGGATTGATTTCTGCTAGAATTGTAAACCATATAAGTATAGTCTATATCTAAAGGGTTGATATAGGTTTGATTTTCTAAATTATCTTTTGATTTGGCATTCACTTCTGCCTTTTCAGTCGTGTTGTTACATGAAAATACTAGTAAAATTGAAGTAAGAATGAATATTTTTTTCATAATTATTTGTTTCGTTTTTTGCCAAATTGGTTTGACACCCTAAAGCCCTCTTAATCTTTTAAACTGCTTGAAAGCACCTTCTACACTTTGCTTTGGCGCTTGTTCAAATTCCTCATCTGTAACCTTGTATTGTTTTTGAAGTGCGATTAATTGTGCTCTTAATTGCATCTCTTCATCATCATAATCTGGATTATCAATTTGATTATGAATTTCATTTGGATCTTCTTCCAAATCATACAATTCCCAAGTGTCAATATCATCATAAAAATGCATGAGTTTGTAACGTTTTGTTCTGATACCATAATGTTTTTTCACCATGTGAAATGCTGGGTAATCGTAATAATGGTAATACACCCCATTTCTAAAATCCTCATTTTTATTAAACGTGTTTTCTAGTAGTGGTCGCAACGATTTACCTTGCATATCTTTTGGAATTTCGGCTTGAGCGTAATCTAAAAAAGTTTCAGCAAAATCGAGGTTTTGTGTTAAATCTTCAATGACAGTTCCAGGTTTTATAACCTTTGGATACTTTACCAACAAAGGCATTGCTAAAGATTCTTCATACATATAACGTTTATCAAACCATCCTTTTTCACCTAAATAAAATCCTTGATCTGTGGTGTAAATAACAATCGTGTTTTCGGCCAAACCGTTTTCTTCTAAATAATCTAACACACGCCCTACACCTTCATCAACAGATGCTATAGTTCCTAAATATTCTTGTAAATACCGTTGTCCTTTCCATTCTGCTAATGCTTTTCCGGAAAGATTTGCATTGTGAAACGCATCATTTTTAGCTTGGTATGCTTTGTCCCAAGCGGCACGTTGTTCTGTTGTCATCCTATCAAAATCGGTTGTCCAAGGGTTCCACGCTAATTCCGGGCTTCCTTTCTTCTTGGTCATTTTTAAATCGTGACCTTCGTACATGTCTTTATAAATGGTTTGCAATTGTTCTTTGGAACCTAAAGAGCCTTCGTGATTTGTAAAATATGTTTTAGGTAAAGGAAATTTAATCTCATCGTATAAATTTGCATGACGTAATGCTGGCATCCAATTTCTGTGTGGTGCTTTGTGCTGCAACATGAGCATAAAAGGCTTATCAGAATCTTTGACACTTTTTAAATATGTTAGGCCTTCTTCAGTAATAATATCCGTTGCATAACCTTCAATTCTGGTAGTATCAGCAATTTTAGTGGTTTGGTTAATGGATATAAAATCGGGATTGTAA
>NZ_JBATHX010000220.1:0-8289 GCF_049667265.1 Algibacter sp.
CAAAATAAAAGATTATGACACTAGAACTCATCGTATTCATAGGAGCCATTTTATTCGGAATCTTCATGTATTGGAGAGAATCCAAAGGAAATGGACTTTATCGTTTTTTTAATAAAATGATAAATTCAAAAGAACTTCAAATGAAACCTCAAGACAAAACGGGATTTGTTTATCAACAAACTTTTTTACTGCGTTTAGTTTTTGTTGGGTTCTTGTTTTTAATAGGAATCGTGATAGTTCGATTTTTAATTCCTATTGATATTGCAACCATTTCCATTTTTGCATCCATGATTGTTGGTACTTTAGCAGGAACATATTTGGCTAATTTCATTTTTAAATCAAGCGAAGTTATTGATGAAAAAAGTGATTCTATTGAAGATATGGTTCATGATACCATTGAAAAAGGAAAAGACTTTATTGAAGATTTAAAAACTAAAGATGCTAAAGATGTTATCGAAAAAACTAAAGAAGTGCCAAAAGTAGAAGAGAAGAGTGCCAGAGAACGTTTAAAAGATAAAGGCTTAATGTAATATGAAAAATAAATTTAGATACACGTTAATTGTTTTATTTTCAATACTAATAATTATTGAATTATTCATTTTTGATTTTGATGCTAAATTTGGTTGGAAGAGTCTTATTCATATTTTCACTCCATTGCTAATGATTGTCGCCATGATGCTTAGTATCAAGCACGTGAAAAAACATGGAGAAAATTGAATTCATTTTAAAAAAAATTTATAAAGGGTAAACAAATGATAAAAGCATACTGGAATAAAGGAAAAAAGCAAAAAACAATAACCATTATTGTAGCTATAATTCTGCTTATAGCGTTGTTCGTTTTACGTGATGATTATCAACCTGCATTATTATTTGTTCGAAAATTCATTTTCATCATACTACTTAGTGGCATCATATTGTTTTTAGGTTTAAGAAAATTTCGAAAATCTGCTAGTACAGGTGGCCGATTGGGTATGCTAGCATTATTAGTTGTTTTCTTCGGGATTCTTTATGTTGTAGGTTGGCATTTTAAAATGTATGATTACATGAAAACGTATAATGTTTTCAATCATTTAAATAAAGTTGAAATAAATGAATTACCGCTAACACAAAATGAACGTATTCAGCCATTACGTAATGTGTTTTCTATGGCTAATGAAAGCGTGGGAGAAACCAAAGATGTTTCGCTTCCACATTTGGTAAGAATTGGTAATGAAAACAAATGGACCATGGCAATTCAACCTACCGAAAAGTATATGTGGCAAGGAATGACTGATAATACCGAAGAAGTTTTTGCAGTTTCAAGCACCACACCATTTCCAAGGTTTTCAAGTGAAAATAGAATTCCAGTAACGTTTTCTATCGGGGAATCTTTAAAGTTTAGTAGAAACACTTATAATGCTGTAGTTCAACGTTTCAACTTCTTCCAATTATTCACAATGGAGCCAAGTGATACTTATTACATGAAAAATGATTCAGACAAATGGGTTGAAGTTGTGAGTTTAATAAAATGGAAAGGGTTCTTATTTCCATATCCAACATTTGGAGGTGTTATGGTTATTGATAGTGGTGAGCATAATTTAAATGATTATATCGAGCGTATTTTAATTGGAAAAGGGAAGTATATTAGTCCTGAGAACATGAAGAATTATCCATATTTAATTGGACAAAATACCCTAGCTGAAAAAGTATCGCGTTTGCAAGCAGAATCCTTAAAATTTTTGGGTGGATTTAGTGATCCATTACCTTGGAATATGGAAACAGCAGTAAAAATTCCTAACCTTCCAGACGACCAAAACCAACAACCTTTTGTAACTGATTTTGATTTTTCTGACACTAATACAGGAGCTTATAGCGGTTTGTATCATTGGTTTGGACTAGAACCTGTAGGCGATGCGCGCACAAGTTTAACATACAGCGTATTTATACCAGCCGATGGAAGCGATAAATTTTATTTTTACGATCATGCATCAAAAAAACAAGGCTATGCAGGCGTTTCCGCTATGCCTTTAAAGGTAATAGAATCGCGGAAAGAATTTGATTGGTCGGTAAATAAGCCTGTTGAATTCAGACCATACATAAAAGATATTGCAGGTAGAAAACGTTTGTTTTTCTTAGGAACCATTTCTGCAATTCGTGAAGGTTCAGATAATTTTGATGGCTCTGCAACACCAGATTTAGCCTTGATTGATAGTGAATATCGCGATGTGGTTTGGATAGATGTGAAACACCCAAGCCAATGGGATAAAACGGTTTACGACCAACTAAACGAAGCATGGCGTTCTAGCGAAAAAATTGGCTATTATTATGCCGAAGAAACTAAAGTGATTGATTTACCTGAGACGGTAAAAGATTCCATTAGTTTTATTCCTCAAGTTGATAAAAAAGCTGAAGAAATTGCGAGATTACAGGGTAAGATAGATTCTTTGAAGGCAGTTGGGAATTAAAACACCAACTCCATTTTAATATTACAACGCTTATAAGGGCAATTGGCTTCCACAGGAATTTCAATAAAACCATATTTTCTATAAATATATATGGCGTTTTCAAGCTTTCTGCTAGAATAAATGATGAGCTTTGGCATAGCTTCTTTTTTTGCAAAATCAATACAATGTTGCATTAGTTTTTGTCCAATTTTATGCCCACGAAGTATTGGCGAAACTGCCATTTTAGTTAGTTCGAAAGCACCATTTTTGCCCAATGGCATTAAAGCCACAGTACCAACAATAGTATTATCAAGTTTTGCAAAAAATATGTGCCCCTCCTTATTAATAATGTAGGTTTCTGGTTTACTTAAAACCTCTTCATCATAAGGTTCTACATAAAAAAAGGTTTGTAACCATTCAATATTTAACGCATAGAATTCCTTGGCATATTGTTTTTCGAAAGCAATAATTTCAAACACGAGAAGCTTTTATAAAATCTGTTATTAAATAAGTAATTAGTTTACCAACTTGAGTAGCCGATTTTTTTGTTGGAGCTGCCTCACAAATATGCAAATAGGTTGCATTTTTATGCTTAGCGAATTGATTAAGTAGTTGCCTGGTTTTATTAACGCTAAAACCACTCGGTGTCATGGCGCTACTTGGTATGTTTTCAATAGCATCACAGTCAATTTCAATTCCAAAATTACTGTCAGAAATATGAGTTAATGCGCGTTCTATTTCATGTTTTAATTTAAGTTCCTTTCGCACTTCCAAGGCATCAAACGTATTGTATTTAATAGATTTTGATTTGTCTAATATTTTAAAAATATTATCAGGAGTATAATTTTCATGTAAACCAAAAATAAAGTAACTCCCAAGAAACCCTTCTGCGAAAGCATAACTAAATCCATTTCCGCTGTGGCGACCTTCTTCATTTCTAAAATCGGAATGGGCATCAATATTTAACACGTTAACAGGTTTTCCGAAAGCTAGTGAAGCTCCTTTTATATTCCCGTAAGCATTGTTATGTCCGCCACCAATTATAATTGGTTTTTTTCCAGCTAAAATAATTTGATGGATAATGTGCGTGACATAATCATCAATCTCCGAAACAATTTTTCTAGCACTTTTTATATCTTTTTTTACGGATGGATTTAAGTTTGAAATAGCTAATTGAGCTTCTGAAAAATCGAAATGCCCTAATATTAAAACCTTGTTAGCCCTTGTAAACTCATTACTTTGAATGTTTAACAAAACTTTAAGGGTGGCATCCCAAGCCTTTGATGTTCCTGTTTTTCCGTAATTTGCAAATACACCAACATCTTCTGGAATCCCTAAAATTACATGCGTAACATCTAAACTTGAAAGTTGTTCGTATATGTTAGAAATGCCGGTTAATATTTGAATGTGTTGACCGAATTTGGATTCACCAGTACGTTTGTCTAATAATTTTTTAAGTGAATTATTGTTAAATAAAACTAGTTTATCCATAAATTAGATGAATTTTGAAAAATAAAAATACATCATTATTTATTTAAAGCATTAAAACTAACAATTAAAATTACAACAAAAATTAATTAACCTTAACAACATTAAAACAAGTAATTATGGAAAACAACAAAAGTAACACAGGGCTTAAAGTAGGATTAGGGATTGCATTGGTTTTATTTTTAGCTACAGGATTTTATACAATGAACTTGTATAACAGCAGCAAAAAAGTACAAAATGAATTAACTGAAGAAAAGCAGTTAGTAATGAATGATTTAAACGCCATGGCAAAACAATATGATGATGCTATTGGAGAAAATGAAGTAGCAAACTCAAATTTAATTGAAGCTAGAGGCCGTATTCAAGGATTAATCGATTCTTTAAAAATTTCTGAAACTAACGTAAAAAGTTTATGGAGATATAAAAACAAATATGCTTCACTTCAAAAAGAAATGGATGTATTATTAGCTCAAAATGATTCATTAAGAGTTGAGAATTCTTATTTAGCAACATCTTTGGATAGTACACGTGTTCGTTTAGAAGAGCGTACTGTTTTTACAGATTCTTTATTAGTTCAAAACAATGCTTTGGCAGAAGTTATGTCTAACGCAGCAATTTTAAATACTGTTGGCTTAAAAGGATTTGGAGTAATTGAAAGAACTTCTGGAAAATTAATTCCTACTGAAAGAGCTAGTAGAGCAGATAAAATTAGAGTTTGTTTTACAGTTGCAAAAAACTCGTTAGTACAAGCTGGTGACGAAGAATTATATGTTCAAGTAATTGACCCTAAAAACAATACTTTAGGATTAAATGAGCAAGTTACTTTTGGTGAGAAAACTTTAAATTATAGCACTATTAGCAAATTTAATTATGAAAACGCAAGTCTTAATATTTGTGAGTTTGTAACATCTAAATCTGATTTTGAAAAAGGACGTTATATTGTAAACGTTTTTAACGCAAAAGACTTAGTGTCTACTTCAGAGTTTACTTTAAAATAAATCCATTGAACACTTAAATATAAAAAGCCTCAAACATAACGTTTGGGGTTTTTTACTTTATAATAGTTCCGTTTATTATGACTGTTTCTATATTGTTTTCACCGAAGGAATAAGGCAAATAATTATAGCTTGGTATTGGGTTTGTAATAATTACATTGGCCTTTTTTCCCTTAGTGATGCTACCGTAATTATCTGAAATTCCCATGGCATAAGCACCATTTAATGTTGCTGCATTAATGGCTTCCTCTGGTGTCATTTTCATTTTAATACAAGCTGTACTTACCACAAAATTCATATTACCACTAGGAGTAGAACCTGGATTATAATCAGTAGCCAAAGCTAAGGGCAAACCGGAATCCATTATTTGCCTTGCTGGTGTGTATGGAATACTTAAAAAGAATGAACAGGAGGGAAGTGCCACAGGCATGGTTTCACTTCCTTTTAATGCATCAATATCTTCTTGATTTAATTCTTCTAAATGATCCACGGATAGCGCTTTATGTTTTACCCCAAGCGCTACACCACCAAAAGCATTAAATTGATTAACATGTATTTTTGGAATTAAACCATATTGCTTTCCTGCGGAAAGTATAGCTTCGGTATCAGCCAACGAAAAATAGCCTTTTTCACAAAACACGTCTATATAATCAGCTAAGTTCTCATTTGCTATTTTTGGAAGCATCTCATTAATAATTACATCTATATAGCCTTTTTTGTTATTTATATATTCGTTTGGAAAGGCATGTGCACCTAAAAATGTTGCTTTAACTTTTATGGGATAGTTATCTTTAATACGTCTTATAACACGTAGCATTTTTAATTCAGACGCAACAGTAAGACCATAGCCAGATTTAATCTCTAAAGCGCCTGTGCCAAGTTTCATAACTTGTTTAACACGCTTAATAGATTGTTGGTATAATTCTTCTTCTGAAGTATTTTGAAGTGTATTTGCAGAGTTTAAAATGCCTCCACCACGATTAGCAATTTCCGTATAACTTAGACCATTTATTCGATCAACAAATTCTTGTTCTCTATTTCCTGCATACACAATATGTGAGTGAGAATCGCACCATGCAGGTAATACCAATTTATTAGTGGCATCAATAATGGTTTTTGCTTGATTATGAATGCATTTATCCATGGTGCCATAATCAACAATTTTATCATCCTCAATTAATAGAAAAGCATTTTTAAGGGTTGGTAAATGTTTCATTTCTGCACCTGAAACCTTAAATATATTTTGATTTCTTACCTGCAGAAGTTCTTTGATGTTGATTATTAGCATAGACATGTGAACAAATTTGTTAGTAAAACTATGAATTTTTTATCGATTAAAAACAGCAGATGCATTTTAACGAGCAGGTAAACAAATATAATTGCAAATTATAGATAAAGTAATTAACAACTATGAAAAAGTATTAATTTTGCCGCAACAAAGTATTATTAACTAATTGAAAAAGTTTTACCAACCAACCTGCTTTTTCAAGCATAATCATTTTCGCGCAAACGAATATGAAAATGTTAAATAAGGTAAATAGTATGAACCCTAACTTAGAATTTCTAAACTCGTTTTTAGATGTTTCAGAAGAAACATACCAAAAAATCGAGAAAATTATGACATACAAGAATCTTAAATCAGGTGATTTTATAGCAAAACCTGGTGAAATTTCTACCAAAGCTTATATACTAGTTTCTGGAATGATGCGAGCTTATTTAAGTTCTGAAAGCGGAAAAGAGTATAATAAAAACTTTTTTATGCCATATTGTTTCGCGGGCTCTTTAACTGCCTTAATAAAAAAACAAACTTCAAAATTATCATACGAAGCATTAACTGATTGTGTCCTTTATGAGGCTGACTTTTCAGACATAATTGAATTATGTAAAAAGGATATACAAATCAGTAATTTGTATAGCCGGGTTTTGGAACAGATTTATATATCAAATGAAGAACGACTGGTAGAGCTTATTACTATGAATGCCACAGAGAGATATATAGCACTACAGAAAAAAACGCCTAATATAGATGAACTTGTTCCACAGTATCAAATTGCATCATATTTAGGCATTACTCCAGTTCAATTAAGTAGAATTAGAAATAAGATTAAAAGTGAAAAAAATAAATAAAGAAGTTGAAACTTTTTGTAAGTTTTTATTTCTAACAGATAAAATATAAGCAAAATCGAGTTTTTTATATTTTTAATTTAACATATGTTAATTTTAAAAAGAAGTGTTAGTTATATATTTGGCTCGATTTCCTTGTGGATTACAATTTACTAAGGATTGATAACTAACCAACCAAAAAGACAGGCAAATTTACTTTACCTGTCTTTTTATTTATACACTATTTTAGTTAAGCCTTATTTAAGACTTCCAACCATATCTTCTGGTTTTACCCAAGCATCATAGTCTTCAGCAGTAACATAGCCTAAGTTTATAGCTTCTTCCTTTAATGTTGTTCCGTTTTTATGTGCGGTATTAGCAATTTCAGCAGATTTGTAATACCCAATTTTAGTGTTTAGTGCCGTTACGAGCATCAACGAATTGTTAAGAAGTTTTGTGATAACCTCTTGGTTTGGCTCAATACCAATCGCACAGTTTTCATCAAAACTAACACAAGCATCTCCAATTAGCTGAGCAGATTGTAATACGTTGGCAGCCATAACAGGTTTAAAAACGTTTAATTCATAATGCCCTTGCATACCACCAACAGAAACAGCTACATCGTTACCCATAACCTGAGCACATACCATAGTTAAAGCTTCACATTGCGTTGGGTTCACTTTTCCTGGCATAATGGAACTTCCAGGTTCGTTTGCTGGGATAATGATTTCACCAATTCCAGAACGTGGGCCAGAAGCCATCATTCTAATGTCATTAGCAATTTTATTTAATGATACTGCCAATTGTTTTAATGCACCATGAGTTTCAACTAAAGCATCATGTGCCGCTAAAGCTTCAAATTTATTAGGAGCAGTTATAAATGGTAACCCAGTAAATTCTGCAATATATTCAGCAACACGTTTGCTATATCCTTTTGGCGTGTTTAAACCAGTTCCTACGGCTGTTCCTCCTAGTGCTAATTCACTTAAATGAGATAAGGTGTTTTCTAGGGCTTTAATACCATGATCCAATTGAGCAACATAACCAGATAATTCCTGACCTAAAGTTAGTGGAGTAGCATCCATAAGGTGGGTTCTACCAATTTTAACCACATTTTTAAATGCTTCAGATTTTTTCTTCAATGTATCACGTAATTGCTTCACACCTGGAATAGTTGTTTCAACAATTTTCTTGTAAGCCGCAATGTGCATACCCGTTGGAAACGTATCATTTGATGATTGTGATTTATTTACATCATCATTTGGTTGAATGGTTTTTTC
>NZ_JBATHX010000221.1:0-1550 GCF_049667265.1 Algibacter sp.
AATGGTACTTCCTTTTATCTTATTAATGTTGTAATTTTTTACCAAAAGCCAAATCTCCAGCGTCGCCCAGACCAGGAATTATATAGCCTTTCTCATTTAGTTTTTCATCTATGGTGGCAATCCATAAATGTGTTTCTTTTCCAAAGTTTTGCTTGACAAATTCCACACCATCTTGAGCTCCAATAACACTAATTAAATGAATTTCTTTTGGTGCTCCAAAGGGTTTTAAAGCCTCAAAAGTAGCTACCATAGATTGCCCAGTAGCTAACATAGGATCTGCCAGAATAAGTGTTTTACCTTCCAAATCAGGGCAAGCTAAATATTCAACAACAATCTCAAAACTATCAGGGTTGTGTTTATGATGTCTATAGGCCGAAATAAAAGCATTTTCTGCTTTATCAAAATAATTTAATAATCCATTATGCAAGGGCACACCTGCTCTCAAGATGGAACATAAAACAATGTCATTTTCTGGTAAATTGATGTTGCTTGTTCCTAAAGGCGTTTTTATTAATTCAGAATTATATTTTAAGTGTTTACTCATTTCATAGCCTAAAACTTCACCAATTCGTTCAATATTTCTTCTAAAACGCATGCTGTCTTTTTGTATATCAATATTTCTAATTTCTGATATAAAATTATTAAGTATCGAATTTTGATTGGATAAGTTATGTATCGTCATGTGTAAAAATATAAATTATGCTCAGTAAAGTTAATGAAACCCAATTAGAAATCAATTTACATTCCTTTTGAAGATTATATAAATAAATAATTCTTATAAAATTTCCGTAGTTTTGTACTTTAAAAATTCACAAATATGTTTACAAGTAAAGCCAACAAGATTTTTCAAGACGTTATTGCAAAATACCACATTATTAATACGGTAGATCAGCCTTTTAAGAATGGGTATCCAGAAAGCGAGTTATTAGAACATTTATTATACAGAAAATGTTGGATTGATACGGTGCAATGGCATTATGAAGACATTATTCGTGATCCACAAATAGATCCGGTTGCTGCTTTGAAATTGAAACGTCAAATTGATGCATCCAACCAAGATAGAACGGATATGGTGGAGTATATTGATAGTTATTTTTTAGAAAAATATAAAGATGTTTCGGTAAAAACAGATGCAACAATAAATACCGAAAGTCCAGCTTGGGGTGTAGATAGATTATCTATTTTGGCATTAAAAGTTTACCATATGAATGAGGAGGCTACTCGTAATGACGCTTCCGCGGAACACAAAGCTGCTTGCCAGAAAAAATTAGATATTTTATTAGAGCAACGTGTGGATTTATCAACGGCTATTGATACACTTTTAAGTGATATTGAAAAGGGAGATAAGTATATGAAGGTTTACAAACAGATGAAAATGTACAATGATGACGAATTGAATCCTGTACTTCGTTCTCAAAAATAATATTCCTGCGTAGGCAGGAATCTTATACTAAATAGTTGAGATGCCAAATCAAAAAAACATTTTAGTCATCCGACTTTCTGCAATGGGCGATGTGGCAATGACAATTCCTGTTTTGCGCGCCCTTACC
>NZ_JBATHX010000222.1:0-5435 GCF_049667265.1 Algibacter sp.
TTATTCGAGAATTGATTGAATTTCATCCAGAAAGTAGACAAACCAATTTAGCCGAAGCTTTAAAATTCATGCAAAACGTGATGAAAAAAAAGGCTATTGTATTTGTGTTGTCTGATTTTATTGCAGATGATTATCACCAAACCATGAAAATTGTGTCAGGAAAACACGATGTTACGGGCATTAGAGTCTATGATAAACGAGAGGAAAACATTCCAAATTTAGGGATGGTACAAATGCAAGATGAAGAAACAGGTGAATTAATGCTTGTAAATACTGCTTCAAAAAAAGTGCGTCTTAATTATGGAAAATTCTTTAATCAAAAGGTAGATTATTACAAAGAAAGCTTTACAAAATCGGGTGCAGGAGCCATTGATTGCCGCGTTGATGAAAGCTATGTGAAAAAGCTTTTAGGCTATTTTAAACGAAGAGGATAATGAGCACGAAGTGCGAAGTTTGCAGTATGAAGACATTATTTATGAAGAAAGAATTTAATTTAAGGTTTATTGAAAAGAGTGAGAAGGCTTCGAGCTTCAAGCTTCAAGCTTCAAGCTTATTTTTTATGCTTCTTTCTTTCTTCTCATTTTCCCAAGTAACATCAACCATCGATTCAACTTCCATTAAAATTGGTGAGCAAATAACATATTATGTTCAGGTTGAAGCAGACACAACAGATTTGGTAGTTTTTCCTGAAGGACAAACATTTTCGCCATTGGAAATGATTGAATCCTACGCTATTGATACCCTTAAGGAAAGCAATAAATACAACCTGATTAAAAAATATGGATTAACACAATTCGATTCAGGAGCATACACAATTCCGAGGCAAAAAATCATAATAGGTGATAAAACCTTTTTTACCGATTCATTAAAAGTTGAGGTAAATAATGTTGTGGTAGATACTACAAAAGGTTTATTTGATATAAAACCTATAATTGGTGTTAACAAAAGCGGAAGCGATTGGTGGAAATATCTTATAATCACGATGCTAATTATCGGAGCTTTGGCATTCTTGTTATACTGGTTTATTTGGAGAAAAAAACCACTTTCTGAAGATGAGAAAATAGCCTTATTACCACCTTACGATAGAGCAAAATTAGCATTAAAAAATTTAGATGACAGTCATTTCTTAGAAAATGAAAATTTAAAGGGCTACTATTCGGAATTGACCTTTATCATCAGAAAATATCTTGATGAAAAGGTTTATGATAGAGCATTAGAAAGCACCACAGACGAGTTAATTACAAGATTGAACATTCTTAAAGAAGGCAATCAAGTCGATTTGAGTAAGGAAGATATTAAAAACTTAGAAAGCATTTTAAAACGTGCAGATTTAGTAAAATTCGCAAAATCTGCTCCAGATGTTGCCTTGGCAAAAATAGATAGAGAAACCATTGATGTTGAAATAGACCGTGTTAAGGAAGCTTTACCAGAACCTACGGAAGAAGAAAAGCTTTTAGATGAAAAATATAGAGAAGAACAAGAACTGAAAAAGAAACGCAAAAAGATTTGGCTAACCATTGGAATAAGTATCTTTTTATTGCTTGCGACGCTAACAGGATTGTCTATTAAATATGGTTTTGATATCGTAAAAGACACGATAATTGGTCATGATAGTAAAGAGCTTTTAGAAGGTGATTGGGTGCTTAGTGAATATGGATTTCCTCCAGTAACTATAACCACACCGAAAGTATTAAAACGATTTGATTTGCCTGTTCCAGAAGAAATGAAGGCGCAAATAGGTATCACATCTTTCATGTATGGTTCTTTATTAGATCCATTCAGCATCATGGTAAATACTACAACCTACAAGAATTTAGGAGATAATAAAATAGATCTTCAACAAACCTCTGAAGGGAGTATAAAAGGAATGGAGCAACAGGGAGCACAAGATATTGTTGTTTTAAGAGATAAGTTTACCACACCAAACGGCGCAGAAGGATTAAAAACATACGGTACATTAAAAGCGAAAAATCCTTTAACTCAAAAAATTCAAGAAGGTAATTATGTGTTATTACAATTTGTTTCAGAAAACATATTGCAGCAAATTATTATTACATCTCCAAGAAATGATGCTTATGCAGATCAAATTGTAGATCGTATTTTAAATTCAGTTGAACTTAAACCAGCGGAAAAATAATGTTAGAAGGCATTGAATTTGTAAATAAAGAATTTTTCTGGTTGCTATTAGCACTTCCATTGGCTGTGCTTTGGTATGTTTTTAAGCATAAAAAACAAACTGCCGAACTTAAAATATCAAGTTTAAAAGGTTTTAAAAACACTAATTCATGGTTGCCTAAACTAAAACATTTATTGTTTGCGTTCCGGTTACTAGCATTGGCGCTTTTAATTATGGCATTAGCCAGACCACAATCGGTTGATGTGTCAACAAAAACGAAAACAACAAGAGGTATTGATATTGTAATGGCTATTGATGTTTCGGCAAGTATGTTGGCTAAAGATTTAGCACCAAATAGATTAGAAGCCTTAAAAAAGGTTGCTGCGGAATTTATTAAAGGCAGACCAAACGATAGAATTGGTTTAGTGGAATATGCTGGAGAAAGCTATACAAAAACACCAATTACAAGTGACAAAGCAATTGTGCTTCGCTCGTTAAAAAGTATTCAGTACAATACTATTATTGAAGGCGGAACCGCAATTGGCATGGGTTTAGCTACTTCGGTAAACCGATTAAAAGACAGCAAAGCAGCAAGTAAAGTAATTATTTTATTGACAGATGGTGTGAATAATTCTGGGTTTATAGATCCAAAAATAGCAAGTGAATTGGCCGTTGAGTATGGTATAAAAGTTTACACGATAGGTTTGGGGACAAACGGAATGGCATTATCGCCAGTTGCTATTTTACCAAACGGCAGCTTTCAATATGGGCGCATTCAAGTGGAGATTGATGAAACCTTACTTAAAGAAATTGCAGAGGTTACTGGAGGTGAGTATTTTAGAGCAACCAATAATAAAAAGCTCGAGGAAATTTATGCCGAAATTAACAAACTTGAAAAAACAGAAATAGAAGAATTTAAATATTATAATTACGAAGAAAAGTATAGACCATTAGTGATTTTAGCAGGATTGTTATTGCTTATAGAATTACTATTGCGATATACCGTTTTCAGGAGTTTTGTATAAGAAGTTTTATCATTTCCGCGAAGGCGGAAATCTTAAAAGAAAAATATTAGTGAAATCGTGGCAAATCAACTAAACAAATCCACGACGAACAACTAAACAAAAAAGATGTTTCTATTAGAAGAAAAAATATGGTTTTGGGCGTTAGGCATTATTCCAGTAATAATCCTACTCTTTTTGGTGCTTCAGTTTTGGAGGTATAGAACCCAAAAAAAGTTTGCAGATGCCGCATTACTTAAAAGGTTGAGTCCAAATCAGTCTTTGTTTAAATCAATTTTGAAAATCATTGTTTTAAGCTTAGCATTCTTTTGTTTGACTATAGCTTTAGTCAACCCTAAAATTGGGACAAAACTTGAAACCGTTAAAAGAGAAGGTGTCGATATTGTTTTTGCCGTTGATGTTTCTAAAAGTATGTTGGCAGAAGATATTGCTCCAAACCGATTAGAGAAATCAAAACAATTAGTCACTCAAATCATAAATAATTTGGCGAGTGATAGGGTTGGAATTATTGCTTACGCAGGAAAAGCATTTCCGCAATTACCAATCACTACAGATTATGCATCGGCCAAAATGTTTTTAAATAATATGAATACCGATATGCTTTCCTCCCAAGGAACAGCAATTAATGAAGCGATAAAATTGGCTAAAACGTATTTTGATAATGAAGAGCAAACCAATCGGGTTCTTATCATAATTTCAGATGGTGAAGACCATAGCGAACAGGCTGCAGCCGTTGCAGAAGAGGCAAGTGAAGAAGGTATTAGAATTTTTACCATTGGTGTAGGCGATATAAAAGGAGGTCCAATTCCAGAAAAGCGAAATGGCATAGTTTTAAACTATAAGAAAGATAATCAAGGTGAAACCGTCATTACAAAATTAAACGAAGAAACACTTAAGAACATAGCCGCTGAGGCTAACGGCGCTTATATTAATGGAAAAAACACGAATGATGTTGTTGAACAGATTCGTGACATTTTAAACACCATGGATAAAACCGAATTTGAAGCTAAAGAATTTGCCGATTTTAAAGATCAGTTTCAATGGTTTTTAGGTTTCGGAATTTTCTTTTTATTGATAGATATTTTATTGTTAGAAAGAAAAACAGCATGGCTGAAAAAGTTGAATTTATTTAATGAGAACTTGTAATTGAAACGAAATGTCACCTTGAGGACAGTCGAAAGGTCTCAATTTTATAAATTTTTTAACGTCAAAAACAATCAAGGTTTTTTAATTTAGAAATAAAAATGAAACACATAATAGTAATCTTATTAACCCTAACTTCGGTATTTTCGTTTTCCCAAGAAGAAAATAAGGCGTTGTTATTAGCGGCAAAAAAAGCCAATAATTTTGTGTATGAGGGCAACGAGCTAATTGAAGGTGAAGATTTTGTTTCGGCTGAAATGGCTTATAGAAAAGCAATTTCTGAACAACCAAATAATAGCGTTGGGGCATTTAATTTAGGAACGTCATATATTAAAAATGGTGATTTAGAGGAAGCTATTTATCGTCTTCAGGAAGCCACTAAAATAGCCACATCAAAATCTGAAAAACACAAGGCATTTCATAATATTGGAAACATTTTAATGCAAAATGAAAAATGTAGGGAAGCTGTTGAGGCATATAAAAATGCATTAAGAAATGACCCTACCGATGATGAAACACGATACAATTTGGGTGTAGCAAAAGTTTGTGCTGAAGAACAACAAAAACAAGACGACCAAAATAAGGACGATAAGGAAGACAAGGACGAAAATCAAAAAGACGAAAAGGATAAGAAAGACGATCAAGAAAATAAAGATAAAGAGGGAGAGGATCAAGAAGATAAAAAGGACGAGGGCGACAAGGACAAAGAGGAAGGCGAAGATAAAAAAGATGAAGAAGGAAAGCCTAAAGATGAGAACAAGGATAAAGAAGATGAAGGAAAAGGCGACAAAGAAAAAGAAGAACAAAAACAACCGCAGCCACAACCAGGACAATTATCGCCTCAGCAAATAAAAAATTTGTTAGAAGCTATGAATAATCAAGAACAAAAAGTTCAAGAAAAAATGAACGCTGAAAAACAAAAAGGAGTAAAAATAAAAACCGAAAAAGATTGGTAAAACGAATTAAGATGAACGAGTTACGAATGTTGATTTAATAAAAATTTACAATCGTAAATCTAAAATCGTAAATCTAAAAATGATAATAACAAAACACATTACTATAGTTTTATTCATGCTCACAACATGTTTTGCTACTGCTCAAGTAAATTTTGATGCCAAGGTTAGTAAAAACAAACTAGGTGTAAATGAGCGCTT
>NZ_JBATHX010000223.1:0-2366 GCF_049667265.1 Algibacter sp.
TTCCTTAGTTAACATACCCCTAAAGTCCCCTTAAGGGAACAAGCAAAACGGCATATTAGTGCGGGCGTTGGAAGTTTAATGGATGCTTCATATTATATAATGTATCTATTTTTGAATAATTGTTTTCATAAAAGCTTAAAATCCTTCCTTGAAACTTGAACTAGCAGTTAGGCCCGCGTTAGGGATAGTAGTGGATAGCCCACAGCCCGACCCTTAGGAGGTGCGAGGACTTGAAACGGACCTGCCTGCCAGCAGGCACGTAGCCCGACCCCTGAGGGTAACGCCCAAATTAAAAAATTATAAAAAGAAATTCCAAACGACACCGAAACGTATTGAAAAATCGCGGTATGGGTAATTTGGCGCTGAGTAATAGTTGTAACCTGTGAAGGCTGCATTGAAATGTTCGGCTTTAAAATAGATTCTGGTTTGACGGATTTTTGCGTTTAAAAAGAAATCTAAGCGCGGGAAATCGCCATACTGAGTTTCGTTTTGCACATAAAATTCGGCCAACAAGGGATTATAAGCGTCCATATAATACTTGGTGAAGTAATTTAGCGTGACACCTGTTTGTAAATACAATGCTTTTTTGAATATATGACTTGCAAAGTATATGGTGTTTCGGGTATTAATTTCTGGCACGTTTAAAACGTTGTTTTCATCTTTTACGTTTTGATATAATATGGTGTTGTTTAGGGCGAATTTACCAAACGTTATTTCGTTTTCCAGCTTTGCTCTTAAATAGGTTATGGTTTTATTATTTTGAAAAGGCGCTATTTGCAGCGTGGTTTCGTCTTGTTTGAAATATACATGATTGTTTATTGTTGAATAATCGACCGATATATTTGCTAGCTTTTTATATTTTAGATTAAACCCGATTTGCTGGGTTTCAATATTATTAAAACTATTTTGCCAATTGTAGTTTATATAATCGCTTTGATATAATAGGGTGTTGTAATTTGGCACTTTAGAACTATGATTGATTGATGCAGAAGCTGCAATGTCATCATTTAGTTTAAAAACTGCGGTTCCTTTAAAATAGTTTCCATCAAAATCGCCAAATATGTTTGCGCCTAACTCACCATGTAATTGAAATCCTTTATAGATTTTACTGTACTTTCCTCCTATTGCAAAAACATCTCCTTTTAATCTATTGGTTATTGTGTTGCCGTTTAGAACTACTAAGTTATTGTATCCGTAATTGTAATTTGTGTTATTTACATTTACTTGAACGCTACCCAATACATTATTAAAATAATCGATTTGTATTTGATTATAAAAATTTTCTAAAGTTGCTTTATCGCTTAGGCTACTGCTTTTAAAGGCGTCACCGAAGTAGCTTGTATTTGCTGTAGTTTGATCGTATTGATAATATTTGTCTTCGAATGAAATAATGTGTCTTACGGATAATCTACTTTTTGAAGTAGAATCGTTTAGTGTTCTAGGAAGTAGTTTTTCAACAACTTTATTAAAAATATTATAACTCTGATCTAAATGAAAACGTTTACCGAGCAGGATACTTTCTGCATTTTCAAAATTAACCTCTAGTATGGAACGGTCTAAAAACTCTTGATCTCCAGATTCAAAATCGGCCACACTAGCATCTTGCAGTCCACCATTTTCCTCATTTAACAGGTCTTGGGTTACAATATGTCCTTTGGCCTGATAGCGTTTATTTTTAGATGTATAATTTGATGTAAACCTAAAATTACCCGAACTGGTTAATATGTTTTGATATTTACCTAATGATCGCATGCCTTTATAGGCTATTGAAAAGTTGAATTGAGGTGAGGTGTTTACTGTGAAAAAAGAATCGGCTAATTGACCTTGCTCAAAAGCTGTTTTAAAAAATAATTCGGTTAAGGGCGTTGGAACGTGGTAATAGTCAATATCTTCAATTTCCATATAATTGAAATGCCTCGCTCTTGCACCAAACATGGGCATGGAATTCGTGTTTTCAAAATTATGGGTTAAGCTATTATAGGTTTGTCCTAAGTTTGAGAATGGTATTAAACCAAAATTATCCTTTCTTAAATAATTAAATTTGTATTCTTTTTGAATGGTTAAGGAGGTATCAACGAATGTTGTATCACTTTCGTGAGAAATAATTAAATAATCTTCAATTTTAGCATTTACATTTTTTAAATTTTTAATGCTTGTTGATGCTCTTGATTGACTATTTAAAGAATCTTTAACACCTTTAGAATCAACGCCTTCTTTTGAAAATGCCCTATCTGGTAAAACTTGAGCTGAAATATTTGTAACCACCAAAAACAAGCAAAAAAATAAGGGAACTTTATAATTTTTAGTTCTTGACTTTATCTTAAAAAATACGTTCATATTATGATTGCAGGTAAATTGGGCTTTTT
>NZ_JBATHX010000224.1:0-2264 GCF_049667265.1 Algibacter sp.
TTACAGGTTTTGAATTACTCGAACATAGTTCCAGAAATTAAAACAAAACACCCAGACTTTTTTGTGCTAAATACATCTCAATTTGTAAGCGATTCAGTAAACAATAATTTTGTGGTAACTCATGTAAATTCGTTCATGGAAGAGTTTGCAGCAGAATTAAAACAAAAGGCAACATCTAATACCAACTAGAAACATGAGCAAACTAACGGCAAGTCTTTCTTTAGATTTAGATAATAAATGGTCTTACATGAAGAACAATAATTCAGAGGGCTGGGAGGGATTTCCAACCTATTTGGACATTTTTGTTCCTTATATTCTGAAGCTGTTAGGGGAATTAGAATTGAAAATTACATTTTTCATTGTAGGTCAAGATGCTGCTGTTGAAAAGAATCAAGAATACATAAGAATGATTGCTGATGCCGGTCATGAAATAGGTAATCATTCCTTTAAACATGAAACCTATCTTCACCTTTATACAAGGGAAGAATTGGAAGAGGAAATTGATAAATCGCACAATATTATCAAATCTATCAGCGGTCAAGAACCAAAGGGGTTTCGTGGTCCTGGATTTACTTGGAGCGAAACACTTTTAGAAGTTTTAGAGGCGCGAGGCTATGTTTATGATTCATCTACATTCCCAACATTTATTGGGCCTTTGGCTAGAATGTATTATTTCAAAACGTCCAATTTAACAGATGAACAAAAAAAGGAAAGAAAAGAACTCTTTGGAAAATTTTCTGATGGCTTCATGAAGCTGAAACCATATTTCTGGAAATTGAAGAATAACAGTAAGTTATTGGAAGTTCCAGTAACAACGATGCCTATTTTCAGAATTCCAATTCACTTAACGTATTTAATGTACCTCAGTAGCTTATCAAAACCACTAATGTTTTTATACTTAAAATGTGCTATGCTACTATGTAGACTAACAAGAACATCCCCAAATTTTTTAATTCACCCTACAGATCTCCTTGGAGATGATATGGTGAAGGGTATGGAGTTTTTTCCAGGAATGATGATTCCGAGCCATGAAAAGAAAGCGATTTTTAAGACAATAATTAAAATTTTTGCGAAGCATTTTACCTTAGTAACCATGGAAGAACAAGTAGCCAAAATATACGAAAAGTGTGATATTAGCTTTAACAATGTAAAAGCATAACATATAAATATTGATTCAAAAAAAAATGAATTGAAATAATTAATTAATATTATGGAAACACAATATAAACCACTCGAAATAGTAAAAGAACCTATGGGGCAAAAAATAAGACCAACTGTAACTATTCTATTACCAGCGTATAATGAAGCTGCAATTATTGAAGACAGCCTTAACATTCTATGTGCTCATATGATAGGGCTGAATGATAAATATGATTGGGATATTCTTATTGTGAATGATGGTAGTAAAGATGGTACCGCTGAAATTGCAGACAACCTTGCTAAAACATTGCCAAATATTACGGTTCATCATAATAAAGTGAATAAAAATTTAGGAGGTGCTTTACGTGCTGGGTTTAAAATTGCCAAAGGCGATTATATTGTAGTGCTTGATATTGATTTGAGTTTTGGTCCGGATCATGTTGAATCATTAATGGACGCTGCAATTACCCAGGATGCCGATATCGTTATTGCTTCGCCTTATATGAAAGGTGGTAAAACAACTAATATTCCATTTCTTAGATTACTTTATAGTAAAGTGCTTAATAAAATTATGCGTTATACTTCAGGCATAAATATCCATAGCTTTACTGGAATGGCTCGAGCCTATAGAAAAGAATTTTTAGACACCTTAAATCTAAAAACAACAACGTATTCAATAAATCCGGAAATTATTCAAAAAGCACGTATTTTAAGAGGTCGAATTGTTGAAGTTCCTGGGCATTTAGATTGGACTTTACAATTAGAATATGGGGAAAACAGAACCTCTAGTGTCAATGTTTTTAAAGGAATCCGAAATGGATTAATGTCTAGTTTTATATTTAGACCTTATGGGTTTTTTATGATAGTTGGGTTACTATTATTACTTGCATCCGTGTATATGATTGGTTGGATATTTTATCATGTTTATACCATTTACCCAGAAATTCAATCGTCGGGTGCGTTTTTTGACGATGTGTTCTCAGAGGCCGTGGCTGCTGTTTATAACAAGCGTCCGCATGCTTTTTTAATTGGTGGTTTTACCTTTGTAACAGCTATTCAATTTCTTGGACTTGGCTTTATTTCATTACAGAAAAAACGTTACTTCGATGAGCTGTTTCATTTAA
>NZ_JBATHX010000225.1:0-10727 GCF_049667265.1 Algibacter sp.
GCGGTAATCCTGTGGCGTTTAAGTAGTTTTTAAACCTATCGGCATCACTTTTATTACGCATAGTAAAACGACCTGGTAAATCTATCTGTACATCTTTAGGAACAAACGCTCGACTTCCCGTTGCTAGAATTAACTTATCGAAACTATGAGTTTCACTAGTATTATCAGTTACATACTTTTCAACTTTACAAATTTCAGTAATATAAGTTTCAGGATGTAATTGAATGTTTAGTCTACCTAATTCTTTCTCCTTAATTTTTAAAAGCTGCTCCCATGATAACTCTTCAGTAACATATTCTGGTAACAAAACTCGGTTATAAAATAGGTTTGGTTCTTTTGAAAACACATGAATTTCATCGGTTTCATTTTGTTCTCTATAATTTTGAATAAACCTGAAAGCCGCAGCACCAGCACCTACAACAATAATTTTTTCGGCTACTTTTTTATATTTTGAAACAGATACTCGTGTAAATTTAAAATCAGGTTCTTTGGAAACAGGATCAATATGTGTGTTGGTTAAATTGTTAGCTCTATTAAGGTTGCTTTGCAATTGTTTTCCCCAATGCATTGGCAAAAATACCACGCCCTTTTTAATAGTATCTGTAATTTTTGCTCTCACTCTTACCTGTCCATTTTCGCCTTTTATTTCTGTAATATCACCGTTTTTTATTTTATTTAAATAAGCATCAACTGGATGAATTTCTAAAACTGGTGTTGGGTAATGTGTTTTTAGGCGCGACACCTTTCCTGTTTTGGTCATGGTATGCCATTGATCTCTAACTCTACCTGTAGTTAAAATTAATGGAAAGTCTTCATTTGGTTGATCCGATGTATTTTCAATTGAATTTGGTAAATTAAATTGTGCTTTTTGAGATGGTGTATAAAACTTTTTATCTTCAAACAATCGTGGTGTGCCTTGATGTCTGTGTTCTGGAACTGGCCATTGAAACGTGCCTTCATTTTTTAACCGATCATAATTCAAAAAAGACACATCAATATTTGTGCCTTTGGTCATGGATGCATATTCATCATATATCTCGCTTGCATTATTAAAGTTAAAACCTCTAAAACCCATCCGCTGCGCAAAATCACAAAAGATTTCAACATCTGGTCTGGCTTCACCCGGCGCTTCAATTGCTTTAGGTAAATGAGAAATTCGTCTTTCAGAATTCGTCATGGTGCCTTCTTTCTCTAACCATGCTGCTGCAGGTAACACTAAATCTGCAAAAGCAACCGTATCAGACTTATGAGATATCTCTTGAACCACAACAAACTTGGCGTTTTTCATGGCTTTTTCAATCCGGTTCAAATTTGGTAAACTTACTAATGGGTTTGTACAAGCAATCCAAACTGCTTTCAATTTTCCACTTTCTAAAGCATCAAACATTTCGGTGGCCGTTAATCCGGGTTTCGGATTGATTTTATCTACACCCCAAAACTGTGCTACTTCACGACGATGCTCTTCATTTCCTAAATCTTTATGAACGGCTAAAAGATTAGCCATGCCTCCTACTTCGCGTCCGCCCATAGCATTTGGCTGTCCTGTTAAAGAAAACGGCCCAGCTCCTGGTTTTCCAACTTGGCCAGTAATTAATGATAAATTTAGAAGTGATGTGTTTTTGTCTGTTCCTATAACGCTTTGATTAAGCCCCATGGTCCACATGCTTATAAAGCCTTTTGATAGCCCAATAATGTCGGCAGCTTTTCTAATATCTTTTTCCTCAACACCACATAATTTAGACGCTTGCTTTAAAGACGTTTTAAATATAAGCTCTTTATAGGCCTCAAAACCTTCGGTGTGATTATTTATAAAATCCTCATCAATTAATCCGCGCTTATATAAGCATCTTCCAATGGCATTGTTCAGAATAACATCGGTACCAGGATTGAGCTGTAAATGTAAATCGGCAAAATTGGCTGTGTCTGTTTTACGAGGATCGATTACAATAATCTTTACATCTGGATTTTCTTCTTTCCGCTTTTCAATACGCCTGAATAAAATAGGATGACACCACGCTGGATTAGCTCCAGTAATTAAAAAAGTATCAGCCAATTCAATATCTTCATAAGAAACTGGCACACTATCTTCACCAAAAGTTTTCTTATAGCCAACCACGGCAGAACTCATGCATAAGCGCGAGTTTGTATCAATGTTATTCGTACCAATAAACCCTTTTGTTAGTTTATTTGCTATGTAATATTCTTCGGTTAAACTCTGCCCTGACACATAAAACGCTACACTATCCGGACCATGTTTTTTAATGATCGATTTAAAAACACTTGCCGCTCTATCTAAAGCATCGTCCCAACTTACTCGCTCACGTGGATGCGAACGACTCCAGCGCATTTCCGGATATAAAATTCTATCGGAAGTATCATTGGCAACGTAATGTAAATTCATGCCTTTAGAGCACAACATCCCCTTATTTACTGGGTGATCTTTGTCGCCTTCAACCAACACTTTATTATTACTATCTTTTTTAATAATAATGCCGCAGCCTACACCACAATATGAACACGTTGTTTTTACTTCGCTTTTAATCATCAGGACCTACATTTTATACTAAACTAAGCTATTTATTCACTATTTTAAAGTGTATACATTATTATTCTTAATACCATAAAAAAGGTGCTTTATATTTTTAAATTAATAATAATGAGCACCTTAAATAATTAATTATATTTATCAATCGCATACTTTTTTAATTTTCACTTATGCGGAATTGTGAGTATGACGCTTTTAATTTTAAATATTAATTGGAATAAGATCTTCTTCGTTTACATTTGAATCCATTTCGGCAACTTTTTCATCTTCGGTTGAAAAACGAATAGCCAATGAAACAATTGCTGTTACAACAACCACCACACCTATAATGAAATACCCACTAGAAACAGCTGCTGATGCTGCTGCTGATTGTGCTGCATTTACTGCGGCTTCACCTAATCCTTCATTAGCTGCAATAGCTGCCTTTTCTGCTACTGCCGATTGTGATTTTAATAACATCGCCGCTAAAAACGCCCCTACATTTCCTCCTGCTCCTACAATACCAGAAACTGATCCTATAGCTTTTTTATTAATAAATGGCACTACTGAAAAGGTTGCTCCTTCAGCCATTTGAACAGATAAACTAAATAAAATTAAAAATATAAAACCAACTACAATGCTTGTTGTTGCTGAAAAAGTCATTAACATAACACCTTGAACTGCTAAAATGGCTGCCAAGAATAAAACACGACCTCTTAAGCCCTTTAACTTTCCAAATTTATCTCCAAAGAATCCACCAAGTGTTCTTGCAAAAATGTTCATTAATGCAAATGATAATACTATGTTTCCTGCGGTTACTCTTTCCAATTGAAACGTGTTTTGCAAATAATCATCCATTGTTCCGTAAACGGTTAATTCAATTCCGAAACAAGCTGCGTAAACTACAAATAAAATCCATGTTCTGTAATCTTTTAAAACCGTTCCAAATCCAACTTGATCTTTCTTTTTCCCTACTTTAATACCAGATTCTCTTAGTTCTTTAAAATTTCCTTCTGGAGTATCTTGAGTAAAAAAGTAATAGATAATTCCCATAATGAAGCAAACAATTCCAGCAATTACCATAGAATATCTCCAAGCTTCCCCTTCGGCAACACCAAAACCAACTACTGCGGCTGCAATTAATGGCATCCCTAATCGGTTAGCACCACCACCAAGATTTCCCCATCCTGCAGATGTGGCATTTGCCGTTCCAACAATATTTGGTGCAAACATTAAAGAGGTATGTACTTGTGTGATTACGAATGATGCGCCAATAAATCCAATAAATAATCTGCACACCAAAAATTGTGTTGGAGTTTGTACTAATCCACATAGAATAACTGGAATAGCACCTAACATAAGTAACCAGGTGTAGCATAAACGCGGTCCATACTTATCACATAATTTTCCAATTAAAAGACGTGCAAATACAGTTCCTGAAACCGCTAAAATAATAGAGTTCCATTTTTGATCTGGTGTTAAACCTAAATCTTTAACAACATCTGGCATAAACGGTACAATACCAAACCATGCAAAAAAGCATAAGAAAAATGATATAGCAGTAATCCAAAATGTACGTATTGGTAAGCTTTTTAAGTTATAAAGCTTTAATGTTGTGGACTTTGTTTGTTTTATCGTATTCATAATTACGTATTTTTATAATACAAAACTAAGTATATTTACTTAATTTACTTATATAAAAATTACGTAATTAAAAAGAATTATGAAGTTGATAATTTAGAATTGTGGATTTTGCGGAATTTGTAATATGGCCTTTGAAATTTGTCGAATTTTGAGAATTTCAGAACATGGCGATTCTAATTATAAAGTAGAAAAAAGCAAATATGAACCGAATAATTATTATTGCCCATGAACTTATGTAGACATTCCAAGATGCTATACTTCTATTATCAAAATCTGTAGGCTCATTCTTTTTAACCTTATAAATCAGCAAAAAAATAGCCAAATGCAAAATTGTAATTCCAGAAAAAACAGGATATTTTTCTAATAAATTAAATCCATTTTCATTTAAAGATTAAACCAAGCCAAATTCCTTAGCCTTATTACTCAACTCCATCAAATTTTTAACATCAAGCTTTTTCATAAGGTTAAAACGGTGCACTTCAGCTGTACGTTTGCTGATTTTGAGTTCATCAGCAATATCTTTATTGTTTTTTAATTGAAGTACTAAATTAAGTATTTGCTTTTCACGTTTAGTGAGTTTAAAAGGATCTTCTTTAATTTCTGTTTTTGGTACAACAGCTGAATTTGTATTTCCGTTTACGAAGTTATTCATTATTATAGCCGAAACATCGCCTGTAAAATATTTACCACCCGAGGCGACTTTATGTATCGCTTTAAGGAATTCTTCTTTACTTGCACCTTTTAATAAATAACCATCTGCTCCAGCTTGAATAGCTTGCACTACGTATTCTTCTGAATCATGCATGGAAAGCACTAAAGTCCGAACATCTGTATAGATTTTATTAACTTCCCTAACAGCCTCAATACCGTTCATTTCTGGCATTCGGATATCAATAATTAACACGTGAGGTTTGTTTCTAGCTAAAACTTCCAAAGCCTCTTTTCCGTTTGATGCTTCATCAATAACTACAATTCCAGATTGATCTTCTAAAAGTGCTTTGATTCCATCTCTTACTAAAACGTGATCGTCGGCAAGTACAACATTAATAATATCCATAAAGTAAATTTATAAATACAAAAATACGTATTTATATGAAAACTACGTAATTTTAATAAGTAGCTTTGATTTATAATAAAATCTTGTGCGATGTCTCCTAATATCGACTTGACTAAAAGTTTCAAATTAGATTTCCATGTCATTTCGAGGAATTGAATAATCACATAAAATGAATACTGTTTATTCGATTTTTGCTATAATGGTAAAAAAAATCAGCGATTATCCGTGAATTCTGGGGGAAATTTTGCAATTCACGATTGTTTATTATCCTGCAGATTTCAAAGATTTACGCAGATTAAAAACAAATATTTGATTTTTTTTAGAACACCTTAAAGGAGTCGGTATTATAAAACAATTAATAGGTTTATGATATTTTGCGGACAATCAAAAAAGAATTAACCTAAGATTTTAATGCGGTTACTTGAATTTCAATTTTCATTTTGCTACCAGCCAATTCTGCAGAAAACATGGTTGCTGCAGGTTTAATGGTACCAAAATATTTTTTTAAAATAGGCCAGCATTTTTCAAATTCATGAGTATTCGTTAAAATATATGTAACACGAACAACATCAGACAAACTTGCATCAGCTTTTTCCAAAGTATTTTTAATATTTATAAGGCATTGTTCAGCTTGCTCAACAATATCATCACTAATGGTCATAGTATCGTAATTATACCCTGTGGTTCCCGATACAAATACCCAATCCCCTTGCACAACTGCTCTTGAATAGCCTATTTTCTCTTCGAATGTAGACCCTGTACTTATTAGTTTTCTTTTCATAATATATTATTAATTTAATGGAATATTTAAGGTAACCCGAGTCCCTTTTCCTTCTTCCGAAGTTAAAAATAAACGCCCATCAATATATTTAATACGTTCCTTCATAAACGTCATCCCCATGCCTCCATCGCCTGTTTTTACATGTTTAACCTTATCAGGATCAAACCCTTTGCCGTTATCATCAATAACAATACTTAACAATTTTTTACTGTGTGATAACGACACTATAATATGTGTAGACTCGGCGTATTTAATGGCGTTATTTATAGCTTCCTGTGTAATCCGATAAATATTAATTTCGGCTAGTGAATCTAAGCGCTGATTGAAATCCGTTTTATTAAAAAACACAATTTCCTTTCCGGTAAGTTTCCCCAACTCAAAAGTTAATTTTGTAATTGCTGGTACAATGCCATGATCGGTTAATTCAGGTGGTGTTAAATTAAAAGTGGCCGTTCTTACCCCTTTAATAATATCGGTTGTTAGCGCTTTTAGATGTTCAATTTTTGAGGTAGCCTTTGCAATATCTTTTGTATCAATACTTTCTAAATTATATTTTAAACCAGTTAGCATCTGCCCAATGCCATCATGCACATCTTTGGCTATGCGGTTTTGTTCTTTTTCCTGGTTTTCAATAATCTTACTAGAAATAATTTTTTGCTGATTCATCTGCTCCTCAAAACTCTTTTCTGTCAACCTATTAATCTCTAATTGGGCTATTTTTCTCTCGGTAATATCTGATGCAATAATTAATAATTCCGATTTGTCTTCAGTAGGATTGAATGGAATAACAGCCATTTCTAACCAAATGGCTCTTCCTTCTTTTGCTGTTGCTTTAAACTCACCTTGCCAACCTGTTTTTTTGAATTTTCGAATTAATTCTTCAATTGCTAATTGTTCAGTTTCAACACGTGATAAGACATTCCAAAACAAAGCCGATTCATTAAATTTAGAAAACTTAAATAATCTAGAAAATTTATCACCAAAATGAACGACTTGTCCATTTGGTGAAATTCGTGCAAAAAGTAATGTTTCATCCATTACGCGATTTAAGGCACGCAATTCTTTAATGGATTTTTCCTTTGATCTACTTAATTCATCGGCATCAAAAGCCATTTTCTTTGCTTTCTTTTCAGCAGATAACAAATCGGCTAATACCGCCTTAACAGATTTTGCAGCAGGCCAAAAAATGAATAAAAATTCGCCTAACAGAATTAATAAAGTAAGTGACGTTAACCAAAATTCTAATTTGCGCAACCAATCAACTTTTGCTTCTGCTTCATTTTCATATTGATTTACAATGGCATCCATCATGGTTAAAAAGTACGCTTCTTTAGCTTTCACCTTATCAATATCAGGTAAATAAAACTCTAAAGGCAATGGCGGATTATTTTCTATTTTTTTTATGATGGATTTTGATGCAAAACTAATGGTATCAAAAACAGGATTTAATAGGCTAAACTTAGCACTAACATTTTTACTAGTCTTATTAGGTAAGCCCAAACTATCATGGCCATTTTGGAGAGCATTGTGAGATAGCTCCCAAATATGAAGCGTTTCTTTAATTTTATTTTTTAAAAGGAGGCGATTTTCTTGATTGGTTTCTGCTGAAAGTGATACGATTTCTTTGGTCAGTTTCTGACTCAACATACGCTGCCGGCCTGCTACATTGATAACTTTAGAATCACTTTCTTGACCGCTAAGATGTGCGCGTATTAATATTTGACTCACTATAACTGAAAGTGCAATGGTACTTAAAGCAATAATATATAAACGGCGTAATTTATCAAACGTTCTTTGGTCTAATGAATTACTCGACTTTGTCATTATGTTACATTTATGAAATAGCTTGTTTTACTAAATCCAAACTTTTATCTGAGAATGGCAGTTTTAAAGCAGCTTGATGTCCTTTATCAGACATTTTTACCCATGTTTTTTTAAGGATATCAATAATTTTTTCATCGTCGTGCTTAGCCGCAAACTCCTCAAAGTAGTAATCTAAAAACACCAGGCAAATAGTATCTTCAAGTGTTTGAGATTCTTCGTTTTTCTTAATAAGTTTTTTAAGAATAATAGCTTTAACTCTATCTGTAAATTGATCGTCAAAACCCACTTGTTTTAATATCTCAGCCGTTAAATTAGCGTGCATTTTCTTTAAAGTCTCGCGCCATTTCAAGTAACCAACGCGGTCCATCGGGTATTCATTTCGGGCAATTTTCCAACGGCAAATATGCTGTGCACGCGCTGCAATTTGTAATGCCTTAGACGCATTTGGTTCAAATTGCAACAATTTTCTTGTCATTCGTTGCGAGTATAACAATTCTTTTGGGTAATTCATTCCAGCAACCTCGTACGTGTTTGTATCTTCAGAGTTTGCTTTATCAATTAATGCAATGGCAGTTTCAAATCGCGTTGGCTTCATTTTCGTAAGGTATTAGTCCGAAAAGCCAATATACACATTTCCCTTTTCAATTTTAACAGGATAAGTCGCAATTTTTAAATCTTCGCCAGCCAAATTACTTCCATCTTCCAAGGAGAAATTCTTTTTATGCATTGGACAAGCCACCTTGGGGATATCATTTTTATCGCCAATCATCCCTAACGACAATACCATTTCCATTTTATGCGGACACAAATTTTGTGTTGCGTACCACTTCCCAGTTCTTGCAAAATTATAAACTGCAATCTGCTTGGTTTTATACTTAATACAGGCACCACTATCCTCAGGAAAATCAGCAGGCGTACCAACTTTAAACCAAGTTTTTACATCTTTTTCTGTAACTGATTTGTACTGTTCTAATATATTTTCCATCCTTAAAAAGTGTTATTTTTATTCTAAATTTTTATTTGGGCGTTACCACTAGGGTCGGGCTTTACGTTACAAGTCCTCGCACCTTCGGGCTATGGGCTTTCCTCTGCAATCCCTAACGCGGGCTAGTTTGCAATTTTTAGTTTTCAGTAATTAGTCATTAACCTATCCGCAAACTTGCTCACTTCTAACTTCGTACTTCCAACTTCAAGCTTAGTTTTCCCAAGCCTTAGGCATCTTTTGTCCTCTCATTGGAACAAACTCTAAATTATCATCTGTATCATCAGAATTCACAAAATGCTTAAAACGTTTCATCATTTCAGGATTCTCGATAGCCTCTTTCCATTCACATTCGTACTTATTTACCAGTCCTTGCATTTCAGTTTCCAAATCTTCAGCAATTCCTAAGGAATCTTCAATAACCACTTTTTTCAAGTAATCAATACCACCTTCTAATTTATCCAACCAAGGAGCCGTTCTCACTAAAGGTCCGGCAGTTCTAATATAATACATTAAAAATCTGTCTAAGTATTTTACAACAGTTTCATCATCCAATTGCTCTGCCAATAAAACCGCATGCTTTGGTGTAGCACCTCCGTTTCCACAAACGTATAAGTTCCAACCACCATCAACAGCAATCAATCCAAAATCTTTTCCTCTGGCCTCAGCACATTCTCTAATACATCCCGAAACGCCTCCTTTTAATTTATGCGGCGAACGTAATCCTCTATATCTATTCTCAATATCAATGGCAAATGTTACACTCTCGTGCATTCCATAACGACACCAAGTAGAACCTACACAACTTTTTACAGTTCTTAAAGATTTTCCGTAGGCATGCCCACTTTCAAAACCAGCATCAATCAATTCTTTCCAAATTAATGGTAACTCATGAATTTGAGCACCAAATAAATCAATACGTTGCCCACCAGTAATTTTAGTGTATAGATCGTATTTTTTAGCCACTTCGCCAATAACAATTAATTGGTCTGGAGTAATCTCACCACCAGCAACTCTTGGCACTACAGAATAGGTTCCATTACGTTGAATATTTGCTAAAAACCTATCGTTAGTATCTTGTATGGTTGGCTGTCTATTAGCCGTTTCCATAGTAATTGTTGCAAAAATTGACGCTAATAATGGTTTACAGGTTTCGCAACCATGACCTTCTCCAAATAAATTAAGAGCTTCTTGATAATCTGGTACTTCGTTAATTTTTATTAGGTCGTATAATTCTTGACGGCTAAAATCAAAGTGTTCACATATGGTTGTTTTGACTTCTTTACCTAACGATTTTAAAGTTTCGTTTACTAAATCGGTAACCATGGGCTTACAACCGCCGCAACCTGTAGTGGCTTTTGTTTTAGCAATAACGTCGTCTAAACTTGCGCAATCGCCATCAGTAATAGCACAGCAAACATCGCCTTTCGTGACACTTTCACAAGAACATACTTGTGCTACATCTGGAATATCTAAAACACTTCCAAAGGACGAACCACCTTCGCCTCTACTTCCCAAAATTAATTCTTCGGCATCCTCAGGAATTGGTAATCCGTTTAAATAAATTTGATGGAACATATTATAATCAGAAGCATCTCCAACAAGAATACCGCCTAATAATTTTTTACCATCGTGACTTATATTGACACGTTTATATAAATCTTTAGTTTTGTTTTCATAAATAATGGAGTACCCTTTTTCAACCGGCATAAACGGTTCACCATAACTCGCTACATCTACACCAATAAGTTTTAATTTGGTAGACATATCAATATCCTCAGCCATTACCACATCGCGATTACCCAAAATTTGATTAACCGCTACATCTGCCATATCATACCCTGGAGCTACTAAACCGTATATCATTTGGTTATAAAGAGCGACTTCGCCAATGGCATATATTTCCGAATCAGAG
>NZ_JBATHX010000226.1:0-8551 GCF_049667265.1 Algibacter sp.
ACCTGAAAGTGGCAACCATATACTTAATGTATTTGAAAATGATGAGGTATCCATAATCAGGAAATACAATATGAATAAGAATGATTTAGATTTTATCATCGATAAAATTGAAAAGAATAGCCAACAGAAAAGTCAAATTATAACGAAATTATACCGGCATTCAGAAAATGATTTCAATAAATTGGCGAAAGAAATAGGTTTTAATATTGAATTCTATGGGAATCTAAAGAAACAACCTTTTAACCCTGATGAATCACCGAACCTTGTGGTTGTGCTAAAAAAGTAATACAGAATATAAAAAAGGAATACATCCAATACTTCTTTTAAACTAATGCCGTAAACCCTAAAAACGCTAAAGATAAAAGCCCCGCCACTAACAAGTTGATAGGCACACCTTTCATGCCTTCAGGAATGTTAGCCAATTCTAGTTGTTCTCTTATACTTGCAAAAACAATTAAAGCTAAACCGAATCCAATAGAGTTTGAAATTGCAAAAAACACAGCTTTTATTAAGCTACTATTTTCCAATCCTAATGCTAATATGGCGACACCTAAAACAGCACAATTCGTAGTAATTAAAGGAAGAAAAACACCCAACGCTTGATATAAGGGTGGACTTACCTTTTTTAGAATAATTTCAACCATCTGCACTAACGCCGCAATAACCAAAATAAACGTGATGGTTCTTAAATAGTTTAATCCAGCAGGCACTAAAATATATTCATGTAATAAATAGGTTACCGTCGTGGCAATAGTCATCACAAATAATACGGCACCAGACATTCCAATAGATGTAGATACTTTGTTTGAAACACCTAAAAACGGACATATCCCTAAAAACTGTGACAGTACAATATTGTTTACAAAAACAGCGGCTATAAGAATTAAAATATATTCCATGTGTTATTTTGTTTTAGATACTTTATTGAATAAAACAGATAAATATGCCAATGCGATAAATGCCCCTGGAGGCAATATGAAAAGTAATAACGTGTTGGCATCTTCTGATACGAAACGGAAATCGAATAGGCTTCCACTTCCTAATATTTCGCGTACAGCTCCTAAAGCCGTTAAAGCAATTGTAAATCCAATTCCCATGCCTAAGGCATCAACTATAGATGACACTAAATCATTCTTTGATGCAAAAGCTTCAGCTCGACCTAAAATCAAACAGTTTACTACAATTAATGGGATAAAGATTCCCAGTTGTTCAAATAGGAAAGGGATGTAGGCTTCTAAAACCATCTCTACAATGGTTACAAAAGAAGCAATAATGATAATAAATGCAGGAATCCTAACCTTACTTGGTATTTGCGATTTAATTAAGGATACCACTATGTTCGACATTAATAACACAAACAAAGTTGCGACTCCCATTCCCAAGCCGTTGAAAGCTGATGAGGTGACACCCAAAGTTGGACACATACCCAACAACATGACGAAAACAGGATTATCTTTTATAATCCCTTTTAAAAAGTTTTCCTTTTGAGTTATTTTCTCTGCCATGATATCTAATTTTCAGATTGGTTAGTTTCTACAAATACATCGTAAGCCATTTGAGCAGCTTCACCAAAAGCACGAGTGGAGATTGTTGCTCCAGTTAAGGCATCCACATCACCACCATCTTTTGTAGGTTTTAAATTAAATTCTGATGGTTTTTTACCTCTAAACTGTCTCATAAATTTTTCATCCTTCATTTTAGTTCCCAATCCTGGTGTTTCCTTTTGTTCGAGTACTACAATGTTTTTGATGCTTTCATCAGGATTAAACCCTACCATAATTTTCACTAACCCACTATAACCTTTTTCAGACGAACCAACAATGGCTGTTCCTATTGGTTGGTTATCAAAAGTTCCAGTATAAATTTCAATACTGTCTTTAGCTTTATCAGATTTAAGCATTAAAACTGCTTCAACAGGATTGTTATTAAATTCAGGTAACACTTGCTTTAAGGCGTTTACCTTTCTTTCTAATTTCGCTTTTGCTTTCGGACCTTCGGTAATATCATTTATAAAACCAAGAGATATGCCTGCAACAATTGTAATTACAAAAAGTGCAATAGTCATATTTAAAAAAGTGGATTCTTTTTTACTCATAATTACATGATTTTTGATTTGATTTGATTCCCAAATCGTCTTGGTTTAAAATACTTGTCTATAAGCGGTACAAAAGCGTTCATTATTAATATTGCGAATGATACCCCTTCAGGATAGGCGCCAAATAATCTGATAACTACAGTAATAACTGCAATACCAATGGCGAAAATTACCATACCTTTTTTTGTCATTGGACTGGTGACTAAATCGGTTGCCATATAAAAAGCTCCTAAAATGGCACCACCAGATAAAATATGAATTAACGGATTGGCATACAGCTCTGGATTTACCAACCAGAAAATTCCAGTCATAGCAGCCATAGTTACCAAAATAGTAACTGGAATATGCCAAGTAATTACTTTGCGTACAATTAAAAAGATACCTCCAAGAAGTAATGCCAATGCAGACATTTCGCCAATAGATCCACTTGTAATTCCGAGTAGTAATTCCATAGCAGAAGGTATTTTTTCGCTAATGCTGGACATGGTTTCTCCATACATAAGACCTTCTTTAATGATGCCTAATGTAGTTTCGCCAGTAACGGCATCTAAGGACAAATTATTCTCAACGGCAGTAGGCCACGAAGTCATTTGCACAGGGAAACAAACCAATAAAAATACGCGACCAACAAGCGCAGGGTTAAAAATGTTGTAACCCAAGCCGCCAAAAGAAAGTTTTGCAACCCCAATGGCAATTAAACTACCTACTATTATCATCCAAATTGGAAGTCCAGCGGGCAGGTTAAAGGCTAAAAGAATACCTGTTATGAGTGCAGAACCATCGGTTACGGTGATTTCAGTTTTTAAAAGATATTTTTGAATGAGATATTCGAATACAATACACGAAACAACAGCGACTGATGTGAGTATTAAAGCGCTTATCCCAAACACATAAATGGAAACCAAAAATGCTGGGATTAAAGCATAAAGCACATCATACATGACTTTTTTTGATGTTCTGGCTGAATGTACGTGCGGTGAGGCTGAAATAATAATTGGATCTGCCATATTAATTCTTTGTAGTGTTTAATTTTTTCACAATACTTTTTCCAAATCTTATATAGTCTAATAAAGGTCTGTGTGAAGGACAAACGTAGCTGCATGAACCACATTCAATGCAGGTCATAATATCTTCTGAAGCAGCACGTTCATATAAACCTTTTTCAGATAAATTCATTAACAGATGAGGTTCTAGTCCCATTGGGCAAACAAATACGCATTGGCCACAACGAATACAGTTTTTAGCTTCCTGCCTGCTAGCTTCATCTTCAGAAATAACTAAAATTCCAGAAGTTCCTTTAGTAACTGGTACATCGGTATTTTTTATGGCTTTTCCCATCATTGGTCCACCATTCACTATTTTTCGTGTGCCTTCTGGTAAGCCCCCAACTTCATCAACTAAATCCTTAATTGGCGTTCCGACTTTAACCCAAAAGTTTGATGCGTTTTCAATCTTTTTACCAGTAACTGTTACAACGCGTTCAATTAAAGGCTGATCGTATTGAACCGCTTGATAAATGGCGAAAATTGTTCCTACGTTGTGCACAATCACTCCAACATCCATTGGTAATCCGCCTTTCGGCACTTCGCGTTTTATAATGGCTTTTATGAGTTGTTTTTCGCTGCCTTGAGGATATTTAACCTGTAACGCGGCAACTTTAATTCTTTTGTCTGATTGAGCTGCTTGTTTTAATACCGCAATCGCATCTTTTTTATTGTTTTCAATACCAATAACAGCATCATGAATGTGTAAGGCATGCATCAAAATTTGAATACCAACAATAATCTCATCTGCTTTTTCAAGCATTAATCTGTGGTCTGCAGTTAAATAAGGTTCGCACTCCACACCATTAATAATCAAACAATCAACTTTGTTATCATTTTTAAGATCTAACTTAACATGAGAAGGAAATGTGGCACCTCCTAAACCTACAATACCAGAATCTGTAATGTGTTGAAGAATATCTTTTTGATTCATAGTTATCTCCTTTTTTAAAGGAAATTCTGGAACTTGAAGGTTGGACTCATCTTTTGGGTCGGTTCTTATTACGATACATTGTTTTTTGTAACCACTTGAATCAACAATCATATCAAGTTTTGTAACTGTTCCAGCAACAGGAGAATGTATGTTTGATGAAACAAATCCACCAGACTTGGCTATAACTTGTCCTATTTCAACTTTATCTTTTCTATCAACAATTATTTCTGAAGGAATCCCAATATGTTGGGCAATCGGAACATAGACAACCTTTGGTACTGGCATCCTTTTTATCGCTTTTGACGATGTAATCTTGTTTTCTGCAGGATGAATGCCACCTTTTGGGAATGTTTTAAGCATCTGTTTTAGGTTTTTCTGATTCTACATTCGGGTTAACCACAGCTACTTTTTCTGCTTCCGGTTTTTTCACCTTTTTTGGAGGGAAGTTGGTTTCTATTATAGAATGCGTCGGACAAACTTCTACACATTTTCTGCAAAGGGTACATGCTATAGGATCGATATAAGCTAGGTTGCCTATCATAACAACAGCATCTTTAGGGCAAATATCCTCACATTTAGAGCATCCTATACAAGCTACATCGCAAGCTTTTTTTGCAATACCGGCTTTATCTTGGTTTAAGCATCCAACAAATATTTTTAGGTCGCGCTTGTTACGCGGTCGCATTTCTATAATATCTCTTGGGCAAGCTTTTACGCAAGCTTCACAAGACGTGCATTTATCTGTGTCAATTACAGGTAAACCTGTGTTTTCATCCATATACATGGCATCAAAATCACATACAGCAACACAATCACCATCTCCTAAGCAACCATATTGGCAATCGGTTTCTCCGCCATAAACCATAGCTGAAATAGCGCAAGTTCTTGGACCTTGATATAGGGTTGTTTTTGGCCGAACATCACAACCACCTTGACAAAGTAATACGGCAACTGTTGGGTCTTTTTCTGCTACTTCTTTACCTAATATTTCCGAGACTTGCTTCATAACATCATTACCACCTACAGGACAGAATAGCTCTGAGATGTCATCAGTTGTAACAAGTTTTTCAGCAAAAGCTTTACATCCTGGCGAACCACAACCACCGCAATTGGCAGCAGGAAGTATGTCGTCAACCTTGCCAATTAAAGGGTCCTCGTAAACATAGAATTTTTTAGAAACGATATACAATACAATCGCCGCAATCGTTCCTAAAGAGGCTAGTAATAAAACACTATATATTATAGAATCAGACATAACTTAGTTAGGATTTTAATATGGACATTTTAAAGGCGCTTTTAATTGTGTTTTTAAAAAAATAGAGCATTAAATAATATGGCACTAAAACTATAAGCGACAATATTCCAGCTATCCATTCTTTTAAAAAACTAGATGCTATTATTAATGTAGAAAACATCAATATAAAAGGGAAAATATAAGCCCAAAACACGGCTTTAAAACCTAATGCTCTTTTTAGAACTACTTTTACCTGCTCGTTAATTTTATAAGAATCGTTACAATTTATAATTTCGACTTCTTTGGTGTTAGATTCTGAAATACCACATGCTGCTTTTGCACGACAAGAGTCGCAATGAATATTTTGTTCTAAAGAAACAATAACAGAGCTACCGGTTATTTTAGATATAACACCGGAATGAACAAATGTGTTTTTACTTGGTATTTCCGAACTCATAAATTATAATCTTATAAATTCATTGGATGAAATTAGTACATTTGCATAGGAAATTATATGATTTATGTCAGGTTTAAAAGGCACGATTATTGAAGTTACATTTCTATAATAAATACAAAATAGCAGGTTAAGGTACGTAAATGCTCAGGTTTCAATTAGTCTATTAAATCAGTAGGAATACTAGGTTTTTAAAACTTATTTACATATTTTTGCCCCTTAATTTTTTTCAAATGGCAGATATTACAATAAAAATAACAGATAGAGATGGTATTGCACACACCTTGCAAGCACCAACAGATATGGCAATGAACCTCATGGAGGTTGTAAGGTCTTATGAGTTAGCACCAGAAGGAACCATAGGAGTTTGCGGAGGTATGGCTATGTGTGCCTCTTGCCAATGTTATGTTTTAAGCGCAACAGATTTGCCACCAATGGGAGACGATGAAGAAGCCATGTTATCCGAAGCCTTTGATGTAAGAGATAATAGTCGATTGGGTTGTCAAATAAGAATGACCTTAGACATGGAAGGTCTTGAAGTAGAACTGGCACCAGAATGTTAGAATTCCTGTGTAGGCAGGAATCTCATAAAATTAATTTCAAAAGTTAAATTACCCTTTCTTTGGGCGTTACCCAAAAGGGTCGGGCTTTCGGCAGTCGCTTCCTCCTAAGTCGGCGAGCTTCAACAAATGCCTCAATCCCTAACGCGGGCGTACCGGCTAAAACCTGTTTTTTAACTATAAGAAGGGTCACCACCAAACCAAAAATAGTTTCTTTAATTCCCCATTTTTAAATTTCACCCAGCACAAAGCAGAATATTTTTCTTCAAAATAATGATGGGTTGCCAATATAAACGCATTAAAATTCAACCAGTTTACATTGGTATGCGGTAACACCAACCAATCTATTTTACTTGGAATGTAAAACTTACAATCTTCAAATTGATGCAATTCAGTTTGCTTAATATAAAAACCAGCAATACAATCCTTATTTAAAGTTTTTAATTCTATGTTTTGGTTAGAAAAAGGCAAAAACAATTGCGCTTTAAAATAGACTTGCTGATTTATGTTTTCAGCTTTTAAATTAAGTGCGTCCAAATATGGCTTGCAAACATCATGGTAGAGAAGTGGTAGCTGTTTGTCTTTAAGTTTTGTCAATTTCTCAATTAAAGAATCCTTACGGTTTGGACCAATAAAATGGTCTATTTCATTTTCACCAACAGTAGCATCATATAAGTAAAACTTGTAAATAACCTCTAAATGTATCGGTTTATTATTTTTAAGCAGCAGGCAATCTATTTCACCTAAAGTAGTTTTGCCTTTTTGAATTTGGATGTTTTCAGCTAAAACGGAGATGTTATTTTGTTGGGCTAATTCAAAAGAAACCAAGCGCTCAACATACTTTCCTAATCTAAGGTTTTCATCAAAATCAAACTCAATTTTATCAGAATCAGAACTGATTTCAAATTGCTGTAACTTATAAACAGCATCATCTTTCCATAAACAGGGTGTTTTTAAAAAGCCTTCGTATCTTTTTTGAAGCATATTTTTACTTTTGAACTATAGAAACTGCGAACGTTTAAATTAAAAAAATTTAGTCGTTCTTTTTTATAGCTAGTTCAGTTTAATAAAATAACACTTCAAATTTAAGATCTTGCCGTAGAATTTGCGCCTGAAAACTAAATTTATTCCTTAACTATTTTTCTAATGCTTTCTCCAGATGCTGTTTTTATTTTCACCAAATAAGTCCCTTGAACCAAGTTTTCTGTTGAAACTTCTCTGCTATTACTATGGCCTAAATAAGAAATTTGATGAATCAATCGTCCAGAAATATCATAAATGGTTACAGATTTAATGCCGTTTTCACCTTCAATAAACAGTTTGTTTTGTGCTGGATTTGGGTAAATAGCAATAATTGTATTGTCAAAATCTTTCTTACTTAAAGGGCTTTGAATAGCTGTTTGTGCATTGTTGGTAATAATGGGGAAATTATAATCAAAATAGATTTCTGCACCATTTTCAAAAATATCGCCTTCAACCAAAGTAGCTAATGTTTTAATTTTAAAAGCGACGTAACCATCATTATTGGCATCATCAAAAGGAAGATTAATGTCTTCAAATATAAATTCAACCACATTGGTGTTGGATATATTAGTAACCAAATCATGACTTGAATCTGTTAAGTATAAGGTCGATACATCAAATTTATCGGTATCAATAACATCCTTAACCACAACATTAATGGCATTTGCAGTTCCCGTATTTTCAAAACGAATCATGTAATGCACATCCCCACCAATTAAATCTGGTGTTATGGTATTGCCTTCTAAACAAGTTTTGTCATTAGGGTCGTAAGAGTTAACAACTGTTTGGTTTAAGGTAAACACATTGTCTTGGGGAGTTTCATCGCCAGTTGTTGGGTTAACCGTTGCGTTGAAAACCAATACATCATCGCCATTTACAGCTGGGGTTTCCATGGGTGTGTTGAGGTTCATGGTAAATAATATTTCACGACTTTCAAAAGGCATTAAATTGCTATAAATCCAGCTCAAATTATTTAATACCTGTGCATCAACTGTTGGGTCGGCACTTACAAAATCCATAACATCATCTTGAAACGTGAGGTCAACCGTTCCAGACAAGGTGGTTGTTCCTTTGTTTTTAAATACTAATTTATAATCGGTATCAAAACCAGGTCTTGCTGCTGCTATTGGTAAAATGGTAATATCTAAATCGTTATGTGTACCGTTTGGAGTAATGCAGAAGTCTTGGGTATATGGACTTGTATCAGT
>NZ_JBATHX010000227.1:0-5056 GCF_049667265.1 Algibacter sp.
AGCACAAGTGAATATACTCACAATTTTACGGCAATAAATCACGATTCAATAGGGAGAAACTATGTGTTAAAATTTCCATTTGAAATAAAACCCGAACTATTTACCGAAACTGTAAACCCAGAACAAAAAGTTGCTATTGGGCAAAAAGAATTCACATTTAATGGCACACCTAAAACACCCTTCTTTTTTAGCAATTTATCTGGTAACAAAGAAATTAATGCAAAATGGGAATTAACAAACTTAAAGAATAATATTGCTATTGGTGAAACTGGTAGTTTTAAAACTAATAAAGTAAATCTTTGGGGCTCTAAACATGTTATTAGTCCTGAATTGTTTTTTAATATTTTTATTAAACCTGGAGAATCAACCAATTGGTCAAGGACATTTTCCTTTATCAAAATTCAATAAACAAAAAAAAGCCAACTCTTCCAAGCTGGCTCTGAACATAACTTAATTAGCTATTAACTAGGTTCTCATGTTCTAATCTAAAATTGGGATTCTTAATACTTGACCAGGATAAATTTTATCTGGATCGGTAAGCATTGGTTTATTCGCTTCAAAAATAACAGGGTATTTCATAGCGTTACCATAATATGTTTTTGCAATTTTTCCTAATGTATCTCCACTAGCAACTGTATGAAACTTTGCTACTGGCTCTTCGTGTTCAACGGTCATTCTATCATCAACCGTTGCAATTCCATTTGAGTTTCCAACAACTAACACTACTTTTTCTCTTGTAGCTTGATTGTATGCTAATCCAGAAATTGTTGCTGCATCATCATCAATAAAAACTTTTAAACCTTCAACTTGCAACTGTAAATCTGTAATAGTTTCTTCTAATTTTCTAGCAGCAGCTTCTTCTAATTTTAATTCTTTTGCTGCAGCTTCAACAGCAGCCTCTTTTGCTTCTTCAGCATCCGTTTTTCCAATACCAAATACTTTGGCTCCTGCATTTTTAATAAATGAAAATAATCCCATTTTGTAATTTGTTTTAAAGGTTAACAATTATAAGACACCAATATTAGTAATAGGTCACACTAATTATTGAATAAAAAAAAGAAACCGCCTAAAGCTGAGTGCTTTAAACGGTTTCCTAACTAAATAACCAACCAAAATTTTTATTCCTAAATCCTTGTATTCTCTCTAGGATTTTCTACTTTATCTTTTCTAAACTTACGTTTTTTATCTTTTTGAACTTTTTCACCCTTAGTGTTTTCAGCAGATTTTAAATACTGAATGTAACCTCTTCCTTTAAATTCATAAACTGTCTCAGATGCAGGATGATACAATTCTATTTTACTGTCATTTATAACGCTCAATTCAAAATACTCATTGTCTAAGAAGTCATAATCTAATGTTAAAGTTTTTAAATACTCATTTCCATAAACATCACCTACACCATAAATTCCAGTATAATCCCAATATAAGTTGTTCGCATTAAGTCCATTATCATCTTGCGAACTTCTAAAAGTAGAGTCGTTCCCTCCAGCTAAAAACTGTAAATAATTCTCATTGTCAAACTCATTTATAGCTCCAAACTCACTTGTATAGGTTTTTTCCCAAGCTTCATATTCTTGTAAGAAATAATGAATGTTATCGTAGAACACGAAATCATAATCAAAATTGCTTCGTTGATACCCATTTAAAAAGTAAGACGTATCATTATATGGGTTGTATAATTCGATGGTATTATTATCTATTTGATACACATCAAAAGTTGAAAACCCATCAATATCATGCTGCACGTCTAAAATCATATCATAAGCATCATATGCACCAACATCAATTCCGTATCCATTACCATTAGCACCTATTCCAGCAATATTATTGTTGGCATACACAATGCCGTTAATAAATGAAATTGTAAAGGCTTTTTGTAAAAAAGGTGTTTCTCCATAACCTTGCGTCGCATTTATATCAACATACCAAAGTTCATAATTGCGCAATAATTGATTTACAGAAATTGATGGCTCGTTATAATAATCATTACCTGGTATTTCCGTATAGCAAGATGTAAAAAGGGTTGCTGTTAAGGCAAAACCTAAAAGTATTTTTATCGTTTTCATAATATTAACATTTAAGGGTTATTGATTAGGTAGTTTCAAAACGCGTGCCAAAATTTAAGTCGCAGGTTTCAGTAGCAGTCTCCAGCCACTAAATTTCTATCAAAATAAATCTGTCTTTACTCATTATTCTCTTTTCAATATTCTTTTACCAGCCAGTTCTTAAATGGAAAAATATTTATGTATTTTTGAAATAGAAAATGATTCAATACCTATGGATAAACCTTTAAAATATGCCGTCTTTGGTGCAGGAAGTTGGGCAACAGCTATTGTGAAAATGCTTTGCGAAAATTTAAATGAAGTTGGTTGGTATATGCGAAGTGTTTATACTAAAGAGCATTTATTAAAAGAACAACATAACCCGAATTATTTAAGCTCGGTTGAGTTTCATTTAGAGCAACTAAAACTAAGTAATGACATAAATGAAATTGCTGAATATGCCGATGTTTTAATTTTTGTAATCCCATCTGCCTTTATTCATAGCGAATTAGAAAAATTGACTGTCGATATTTCAAAAAAAACCATAGTATCCGCAGTAAAAGGAATTATGCCTGAATCTGGGCTATTGGTTGGCGAACATTTTCATGAAACATATAAAATTCCTTATGATAATATTGCCGTAATCGCTGGGCCTTGCCATGCCGAAGAAGTAGCCTTAGAACGACTATCATACTTAACCATTTCATGTTCTGATGCTAACAAAGCAAAGACTATCGCAAAAACCTTATCAAGCGACTATATAAAAACCAAAACAAGCGACGATATTATTGGTATTGAATATGCCGTAATGCTAAAAAATATATATGCTATTGCAGCAGGAATAGCACACGGTTTAGGTTATGGCGATAATTTTCAAAGTGTATTAATGAGTAATGCCATTCGCGAAATGAAACGCTTTATTAAAAAACGCCATAAAATGAAGCGTAATATTAATAATTCGGCATATTTGGGCGATTTATTGGTAACAGGCTACTCCGTATTTTCACGAAACCGTATGTTTGGAAACATGATAGGTAAAGGCTATACTGTAAAATCGGCACAAATGGAAATGAGCATGGTAGCCGAAGGATATTATGCCACTAAAAGCGCCTATGTACTTAATGAAAAAAGCACAAAAAAAACGAAAATTCCTATTATAGATGCGGTTTACGAGATTTTATATGAAAATAAAAATCCTAAAAAAGTGTTTAGTAAACTAACTGATAAGTTGGATTAATCCATACCCTTGTAAAAGAAAAAAATTCTGAAATTTCGAATTTTAAAACCATTTGGGCGTTACCCTATCGGGTCAGGCTACCTGCCTGCCGGCAGGCAGGTCCGTTACAAGTCCTCGCACCTCCTGCGTCGGGCTGTGGGCTTTTCACTTCTATCCTTAACGCAACCATCCGCTAAAGACATAGCTTTTTAAAACTATTTGCTTAAAGATTCCTTTTTACAAAGGAATTTTACTTCACCAAAACACCTTTAGGTTCCATTAAAGGAATAGGCTGCAAAGCTTTTAAGTTTATCGTATTTTTTCTAAACAAGAAAGTTTTATCAAACATGGCATTACCCTCAAAAAAAGATACTTTAAAAGTATTATTAAGGGCAAACAACTCCTCTTGCATCAACTCAATCTTGGCATAGCTTTTTTTAGGAAGCGTGTCTAATTTTTTTCTAAAAACAGACGTTGTTTTATTTTCAGAATATCCACTTGTAACAATAAGAACCATTTCTAAATCAACTGTTTTGTTGTTAATAATATAAGCGTTCCAGTCTTGGGTTTTGTATATGTCGTTGTATTCGTTTACAATGGCAATGTAAACGTCCTCAACTTTTGGTATTTGGATATCTTTTTTCATAAAACTTATAATTATTGTTCAAAATTACTAATCCAAATTCAATATTTCTAAAAACCTCGACTATTAAACTTTCAATCACAAAAAGTAATTATATTTGAACAATCTTTAAAAAAAAATTAGTGGTTAAAAAATTATCAATTATAATTCCAGTATATAACGAGGCAAAAACAGTTCATTTAATTCTTGATAAAGTAAAAGAGGTTGTTTTACTTAATAACATTAAAAAGGAATTAATCATTGTCAATGATTGTTCAACGGACGGTACAGACAAATCCATCCAAAATTATATAAAAAATAATCCTGATTTTGATATTCACTATTTTGAGCATGAGGTTAATAAGGGGAAGGGTGCTGCCATTCATACGGGAATTAAATTAGCTTCAGGGGAGTTTACCATAATTCAGGATGCCGATTTAGAGTATGACCCACAAGAGTATAATGATTTACTTGCCCCAATAGTAAAAGGCGTTGCCGATGTGGTTTATGGCTCAAGGTTTATGGGTAGCAATCCTCATAGAATCTTGTTTTTTTGGCATAGTATAGGGAATAAATTATTAACGTTTTTCTCAAATATGTGCACTAATTTAAATCTTACAGATATGGAAACCTGTTATAAGATGATTCGAACAGATATTCTTCAAGGGTTTAATTTGAAAGAAAAACGATTTGGTTTTGAACCTGAAGTAACAAGTAAATTATCAAAAATAAAAGGCATTCGTATTTATGAAGTTGGCATTAGTTATTACGGAAGGTCCTACGAAGATGGTAAAAAAATAGGCTGGAAAGATGGTTTTAGAGCCTTGTATTGTATTATAAAATACTAAAAATGATAGCGCTTTTTAGTAATCCAAATTATAAAAATCTTTATTTTGTAATTCCATTATTATTAATTTGGGGATTTCTTTTTCTTAAAAACAGAAAAAGCATATTCAACTTCCGAAAAGCCATTACAACTTACCTTTCCAAAACCTTTAGTATTAATTGGTTATCACTTGTATTCCTATTACTACTTTGTTTTTATGCCATATATCTTCCGCTTTCTTATGACGAAGCTTATACTTTTTTGCAGTTTGTAGATAGATCATTATTTTATGCATTCTGTACATACCCAGCACCAAACAACCATGTTTTCCACTCCATATTTAGTAATTT
>NZ_JBATHX010000228.1:0-3573 GCF_049667265.1 Algibacter sp.
AAGAAGACACCATTGAAGAACCTGAGCGTGAATTTCCCAAGCTAAATTCTAAAAGCGCCATGGAATTTTTCTTAGAATATGATAAACACTACAAAGAAAACAAAGTACGGATAACCACCGATTTTGGCGACATTGATATTTTACTTTACGACGACACAAAATTTCATCGCTCTAACTTTATTTGGCTAACAAAACAAGGCTATTTTAACGATACCCAATTTTATAGAGTTATAGATAATTTTATGGTACAAGCTGGTAATAGCGACGATGTAAAAACTTCTAGAAAACGCGCTCATATTGGCAAATATTTATTGCCTCCAGACACTAAACGTGGATATAAACATGACAGAGGTGTGATTTCTATGCCTAGTAGTGAAATTAGAAATCCGCATAAACTCGCTTCGCCTTTTGAGTTTTTTATTGTTTGCCAAAAAGGTGGTGCACATTTTTTAGATGGCGATTATACCATTTTTGGGCATGTAACTCAAGGCATGGATGTTATTGATAAAATTGCTTCTGTTGAAACTGATGATGGCGATTGGCCAGATAAGAATATTTATATCCGTAATGTGGAGATTATTGATTGACGGAAGACAGAAGACGGAAGGCTAAATCAAGTATCCTTCGAATATATATTTGGCAACGCTATTTTAAATTTTACTGCCAGCAACCTTACAACAATAACCACAGCACCCGAAACGATTAAAATGATGCTTTCAGGTACGTTAAATTTTCGTAATGCAAAAAAAGTTATCCCTCCTAATATACAGGCCGTGGCATAAACTTCTTTTCTGAAAATAATAGGAATTTCGTTGCACAAAATATCCCTAATAACACCTCCAAAACTTGCGGTCATGGTTCCTAAAGCAATACAAATTAGTGGGTGCAAATTGGCATTCAATCCTTTTTCTATACCCAACAGCGTATACAAACCAATCCCAATGGTATCGAACAAAAATAGTGATGTTCTTAAATAGTTGATTTTACTTCTGAAGATAATGGCAAAAACGGCCGAACCTAATATAATATATACATAAATAATATTTTTCATCCAGCCAACCGGTGTATTCCCAATAAGCAAATCGGTAAGCGTTCCACCGCCCACAGAAGTAACAAATGCAATTATCAAGACACCAAACACATCCATCCTTTTATTAAATGCCACCAAGGCACCAGAAATGGCGAAAGATATGAGTCCTAAAATATCAATAATGTAATACATAGTTTTTTAATCGGCTTTAAAATTTTTAATAGTTTGGGCGCCTGCCTGCCGGCAGGCAGGTTACCACAAGGGTCGGGCTTTCCGTTGCAAGTCCTCCCACCTCCTTCGTCGGACTGCGGGCTTTCCACTACAATCCCTGACTGCCGGCAGGCCTAACGCAATTAGTACCTATAATTAATCATTCTTTTTTAACAAATTCAATTTCTACTTTCATTTAAACGAGATCCCGATTTTGCATTGGGATGAGCGATTCACACAATTTTTGCCAAAAGCAAAAAATTGGTTCTCTGCTCACATACTTTGAGTATAAAAATTATAATCCTTTAAAATAACAGCGATAAACTCCATATCGTTGCTTTGCTTTACCGTTTTTATACCAACAACTTCAATAATTTTTAGCCTCAATTTAATTAAGGTTTGATAATCTTTTGACGCTCTTGCCACCTGAAATGTTTCTTTTATAATTCTGGCATCATTATCAGACAGCTTGATAACATTTGGATAGGTTGGCTTGTAATTTTCCTTTAAATTTTCGAGAATAGTATGACTAATATTCACATTATCTTTTAAACCTATAACCGCCGTTCCTGCCGCCATATCGCCAAGACGTTGCGTTTTTTTATTAAATAACATGATGAAAAAACCGAGTCCGAAAATATAAATATCTACTATTCTGAAAAACCACCTAACCACATAATCTGAAAACGACGCTTGGAAACCATCAATTTTTACGACTCTAATTTTCAAAACCCTTTTACCTAGCGTTTGCCCCTGCATTAAAGATTCCAAAACCAAAGTATAAAACATAACCGGAAAACTAAGCACCGTGTTTATGGCTATTTGCGACCATTGGTCCATGTTATCGAAGGCTCCGAAAGTCCAGTTTAAAACCAACATATAGCCAATTTTTATAGCCATATCTATAAAAAACGCTAATAATCGCTCGCCTACTCCCGCGGCATTAAACGTTATTTTTACATTTTGAGTCGTGTTAATTTGTAACTCTGACATTTTATAATTTAATTTATCAAATATAAGAACTCATTTAATCTTTTTGGATTTAAGATAAAAATTAAATGTGGTTGAACGAATTTATGAGGGAAGTTGCATTTATCAAGCAAAATAAAGAAAAATGGTTGAGTTTTGAAAAAGCAATCGTCAATAATGATTTTGATAATCCTGACGAATTAGCTTCCCAATACATTCAGGTTATAAATGATTTGGCTTATGCTCAAACTTACTACCCTAAAAGCAAGGTAATTGCCTATTTGAATCAGTTATCTGCCAACGCTTATCAGAAAATTTATAAAACTAAAAGCACCGATACTAATCGAATTATTTCTTTTTGGAAAACCGAAGTGCCTTTAATTTGTTATCAATACCGAAAATTCATTTACATAGCTTTTATCATTTTTTCGGCGTTTACCTTTATTGGTGCTATTTCGGCTGCTAATGACGGGGAATTTGTACGCTCTGTATTAGGTGATGACTATGTAAATATGTCGTTAGAAAATATTGAAGCTGGCGATCCAGTTGCCGTTTACAAAAGCGGTAGTAATTGGGGAAGCTTTATAGGTATCACTATTAACAATTTAAAAGTTGGTATTATCGCTTTTGTGCTAGGTGTTTTCTTAGGAATCGGCACACTTTACATTATGTTTAACAACTGTATCATGTTAGGCTCTTTTCAGTATTTTTTTTATGAAAAAGGCGTGTTTTGGGAAAGTATTCGCGGGATTTGGATCCATGGCGCTATGGAAATCTTTGCCATTGTAATTGAATGTGCAGCGGGTTTAATTTTAGGAGCCAGCATTTTATTCCCTGCAACGCATTCCAGATATACATCGTTTAAAAAGGGCGCAAAAATTGGCATTAAAATTTTAATAAGTACGTTTCCATTCACGTTTGCAGCTGGATTTTTAGAAGGCTTTATTACACGCTATTCTAATATTATGCCGCATTGGCTATCGGTTAGTATCATTCTAATCACACTAAGTATCATCAGTTATTACTATTTAATTTATCCTTTTAAAATACAAAAACAAATCACTCAAATCCCAAATTTAAGTCCGTCGCATATTTGAAAACAAAGCACCTACATATTTTCTTATTCTTATGTCTAATCACTTGTATTTATCAGCCATCATTTGCAATAAACCCAATGCAAACACCTGAAAACATTAGGAAGTTTGACGACGATTTTAAGGACCGCTATGATAGCAATAAATATAATTATGAAGGCACAGATGTTGTTACCCAAACCAAAACTGGCTCTGGCAAATATGAAGATTACAAAAAAGGAAACGTAAAACAAAAGGAGCGTAATAATTCTGATAGTTTTAGCATAAATT
>NZ_JBATHX010000229.1:0-26918 GCF_049667265.1 Algibacter sp.
GGAGTGAGCAGTCGTCAAAATAAAGCCTTAGATCATTTTTTATATAAACGGGTTTTTAAGAATGCCAAAGTTATCTTACTGTCTAAACATCTGTTTTCAGATATCAGCAAATATGTAAAAGTAGAAAATGTGTATTATTGCCCAAATGGTATTCCAGAAATAAGCTTAAAAGAAAGCAATTCAAATTTTAAAAACGAAACCGTTCAATTATTATTTTTATCAAACCTTATAGAGTCAAAAGGGGTTTATGTGTTATTGGAAGCCTTATCTATTTTAAAAAGTAAATCGATTAAATTCTACTGTAATTTTGTAGGTGGTCTTGGAGATATTAAAGAAGATGATTTTATTAATAAAGTGAATTGTTTACAATTACAGGATTTCGTTAGCTATTTAGGAAAGAAATTTGGCGAGGAAAAAACCGCTATTTTTAACAGTTCAGATATTTTTGTACATCCAACCTATAGTGATTGCTTTCCCTTAGTGCTATTAGAGGCGTCACAGTTTAAGTTGCCCATGATTTCTACTTTTGAAGGAGCAATTCCAGAAATAATAGAAGACGGTTTAAATGGATTTTTAGTTGCAAAAAAAGATAGTTTAGCTTTAGCAGAGAAATTGGAAGTTTTAATTAACGATGAAGCTTTAAGGGGAACCATGGGAACAGCCGCTTATAAAAAGTATATGAATGCATACACCCTTTCGAAGTTTGAAAAAAACATGTGTTCCATATTAAAATCTATTAACCCTAATTAGAATCACGGATGCTGTTAAATTTTAATGTGTTTACAAAATCGTTATCGGATATAGATTTAAATTCTGTACGCATTATTAACACCATAAATCCACACAGTTATTGCATAACAAAAAAAGACAAAGCCTTTGAAACCGCTTTAAAAAATGCTGATGTATTACTTCCAGATGGTGTAGGCATTGTATTGGCTGCCAAAATATTGAATAAGAAACGCATCCAAAAAATAGCAGGTTATGATGTGTTTATGCACTTAATGGCACATTTAAATACCACCAAAGGCACTTGTTTTTTTCTAGGCGCTTCCAATGAAACCTTAGAAAAGATAAAGAAAAAAACAACCGTTGAGTATCCAAACGTAAGCGTGCATGCCTATTCCCCACCCTATAAGACGCAATTTAGTGAAGCAGATAGCAAACAGATGTACGAACAAGTGAATGCTGTAAAACCTGATGTGCTGTTTGTGGGTATGACGGCACCCAAACAAGAAAAATGGGTGGATACCTTTAAAGATCATTTAGATGCTAACATTATTTGTTCTATAGGTGCTGTGTTCGATTTTTATGCAGGCAACGTAAAACGCTCCAGCCCATTCTGGATTTCGTTAGGACTGGAATGGTTACCTCGTTTTTTAAAAGAGCCCAGACGTTTAGCTGAACGGAATTTAATATCTACACCCAAGTTTTTATTGGAAATATTCAGTCATAAATTGTTTCATCGTGGCATTTTATAAAGCCTCCTAATACAAACCACTATAAAACTTACCATGGTTTGCGCTATACCGTAATTAACTTATAAGAAGTTAGTTATTTTTCCGACACTTGAATTACCCTCTTATTAAGTACACATAAAGGCATAAATATAGATTCATCGATATAATGTGATGGATTAACTATTTTATAGGGTTCAAATTATAATTTCAATTACTATTGTAATGCTTACGCTAACTATTAAATATAAAATAGGGTGACATAGTACCCAATCATTCTTTTTAAATGTCGTGTTTTTGCTCAATGGATTTAGGTTTAAGCATACACCAAACAAAGTATTATGATAAAAGAATTCCTTAATAATTTTGATGTCACAGCCCATTTAGAGCTTTGGCTATTAAGCACTTTTTTATTAGCCTTGTTTATTGCCTATCGTTCGTATGGGCCCATTATGTATATTGCTATTAAAAAACATCTGATGGACAAACCAGACGACAGAAGTGTCCATACCAATAGCACCCCAACACTTGGCGGGGTTGGTATTTATATCAGTTTGGTATTGGTTATTTGTTTAGCTGGGGTTGTTTTAAATTCAAAGAGTCTTTTAGTGCTAGCAGGTGGATTAAACATCCTGTTCTTTTTAGGCTTGAAAGATGATTTATTAGTGCTTTCAGCACGAAAGAAATTTTTAGGCCAGTTGATTGCTTCCTTTCTTTTTGTGACTATAACTGATATTCGGATCCGTGGGTTTTCTAATATTTTCTCGGTGGAAGTATTGCCGTATTGGGTATCTATAGGTTTTACCGTATTTGTATTTATCTTAATTATCAATGCCTATAATTTAATAGATGGTATTGATGGATTGGCTGGCTCTATAGCCTTGTTGGCTTCCTTAGTTTTTGGTTGGTTATTCTATCGTGTTAATTATATAGGATCTGCCACGCTTACCGCAGCATTGGCTGGTGCCTTACTTCCATTTTTAAGATTGAATGCTTCCAAAAAGAACAAAATATTTATGGGCGATACGGGCTCGTTGATTGTTGGTTTTATGCTCGCGGTTTTTGCGGTGAGTTATATTTCGTATGTGCAATCGAACACCCCTATTGGTGCTAAAGATAGTTCGCCTCTTATTGCCTTGTCTATTTTATTTTTCCCCTTAATGGATACCCTCCGCATATTTTTTGTCCGCATATTTATTTATAAAACCAGTCCGTTTTTAGCCGATAAGAATCACATACATCATCGCCTATTAGATTTGGGCTATTAGCATTTGAAAGCCACAGGAATTATTGTAACAATTAATTTAATCGTAATTGCTGCTGCTTTAATTTTGAGGCCTTTAGAAATTCATTTACAGTTAATGCTACTTCTAAGCATTGGTATATTTCTTTTTTCTATCCCCGCTATGATAAAAAAAAAGACCATAAATACCACTAAACTGAAGTTTTTAAAGTTAAAACTACAACTCTATCTCAACAATTTTTAGAAGCAGATACTTTTGCTCTTGCACATTTTCCAACTATATTTGTTTTTTACATAAATACATTCGCCATTAATGAAATTTAGAGTTTTAATTATTTTAGCCTTAATCCAATTGCAATCCTGTGTATCTAAAAAGGATGTTCTCTATCTTCAGGATGCCAATACCATAGATGCCTCGGCAGTATCGTTTTCTGAAACGCGCATTCAGGCCAATGATATTTTAAAAATAAACATAGGTTCCTTAGTTCCGGAAGCAGCAGTCCCTTATAACAAAGTAAGTTCTGGAATGGTGCAGGCTACCAGTATCGATATCATGAAACTTGAAGGCTATGTGGTCTCACAAGAGCAAAGCATACAATTACCTATTTTGGGCGTTATTTCAGTAGCAAACAAAACAACCGATCAATTAGCGGCTCATATCAAAACCCTACTGGAAGAAGGTGGCCACTTGAGTAACCCAACGGTGGATATTAGATTGCTGAATGCCAAGTTTACAGTTTTGGGCGAGGTTAATAGCCCCGGCACTTTTAATTATACAGAAACCAACATTAACCTATTACAAGCCTTGGGCTATGCAGGTGATTTAAGTATTAACGGCAAACGAGACGATGTGTTAGTGATTAGAGAACTGGACGGCACCCGAAAAATAAGCCATATTAATTTGAATTCAAGCGCGTGGTTAACTAGCGATGCTTACCAAATTAAACCCAACGACGTGATTATTGTAAATCCGAATACGCGCGTTATTAAAGGTTCAGGCGTGGTTGATACGGGTACGTTTTTAGCCTTGGCCTCCTTAACGCTTAGTGTAATCATTTTATTAACTAGATAACAATGCAGCAACCCAGCCCACAGAACCCTTTTTTTTCTGACGAAGAATCAAACATAGATTTAAAACATGAAGTGCTTCGTTATCTACGCTATTGGCCTTGGTTTTTAGTGAGTTTATTGCTCTTTTCTTTTGCTTGTTATTTTTATTTACGCTATGCACCTAAAATTTATCAAACTTCGACAAAAATCAAAATATTGAATGAAGGTAAAGGTTTGGAATTACCATCCTCTGCCTTTGTATTTAATCGCACAAATATCAATCTGGAGAATGAAATAGAAATCCTCACCTCCTATCGCATTCTGGAACAGGTAGCATCGGATTTAAATTTGACTTCTATATTTTTAGAGGAAGGAAAGATTCAAACCACACAACGAGTTCATTTACCTTTTAAGTATGAGCAAACCATCCCTGTTGATAGTATTACTAAAAGCATGGCCTATAAAATAGTTGCCACTAAGACTGGGTTTGAAATCACAGATATGACAACTAACTACAGCTTAACCGTTGCCAATCACGATACCTATGCCATTGACCATAAACTGCCATTCCAAAATAAAGTTGAAAATAAGGCACAACTTAAAGACGCTTTAAATAAAACTTTTATTTTAAAACTAGTCCCTCTAAAAAATGCCGTGTTGGGTTTAAAAGCTAGTATTAATATTGAACCTATTGGAGAAAATAGTCATTTGTTACAACTCAGTATGAAAGGCGAAAGCCCAGAACGCTCTGAATTGATTTTAAATGCGGTAGTTGCTGTATTTAATATGGATGGGGTTAATGACCGACAACAGGTCTCTAAACGCACCTTGGATTTTATTGACGATCGTTTTATGTTTTTAGCACAGGAACTGGACTCGATAGAAGTCGATAAAAAAGATTTTAAGCAGGATAACAATTTGGTGTATCTAGAAGCGGATTCTCAGATTAGGATGGAGCAACGACAACAGTCGGAAGAAGAAGTTTTTAGAGTCGAAAACCAATTAGCGGTATCTCAACTTATCATGGATGCCCTAAAAGGCGGCAGTAGCCAAAGTGAGCTCTTACCTGCCAATGTAGGTATAGAAAATGGGAACGTGAATTCCTTAATACAGGATTATAATACCGCTGTTTTAGAAAAAGATAAATTGGTAAGTAGTGGAGGCATCAATAATCCTGCAGTCCTGCTATTAAATTCTAGATTAAGTGATCTACGAGGCAATATTAACGGCTCTTTAAATTCGTATAAACAACAATTAAGCCTCTCGCAACAACAGCTTAAAGCTCGAAACAATCGTTTTAAAGGTGAGGTTTCTCGATTACCAGAAAAGGAAAAATTATTACGCGCTATCGAGCGTCAGCAAAAAATAAAGGAAAGCCTCTATTTATTTCTCTTACAAAAACGTGAAGAAGCCTCTATTAATTTAGCCATTACAGAACCGGCGGTAAAAGTGGTGGAACATGCCTTGTCGGGTTCACTTCCTATTTCGCCAAAACGAAATGTGTTTTATGCGGGATCTATTTTGGCAGGCTTGTTAATACCATTTGGCATCTTGTACCTCCTATTTATGTTGGATACCAAATTGCATGGTAAAAAAGATATTGAGCAATTTACATCCACCATTCCGGTAGCTGGAGAAATACCGAGTATTAAAGCAAAAGACAACCTTGTTTTTAGCAATCCGAACGACCGTACCGGTTTAGCCGAATCGTTCAGGATATTAAGTTCTAATGTGAAATATATGCTGCCACAAGATGATACTGCCAAAGTGATTTTCTGCACATCTTCAATTAAAGGAGAGGGAAAAACGTTTGTGAGTTTAAATTTATCCTTGTCCTTATCGAGTTTAAATAAAAAAGTATTGATCATTGGTGCCGATTTACGCAATCCGCAATTGCATAGCTATATGAATATCGATAAAAAAGAAGCAGGGCTTTCTAATTATTTGCATAATCCTGAAAAAGATTGGAAACAATCGCTCATAAAAGGGTTTGAGAAACACCCGAATCATGATACCTTAATTTCCGGAAGCTTGCCTCCTAACCCAGCCTATTTGTTAACCAATGGACGTTTTGAAGCTTTATTGGAAGAAGCTAAAACATTATACGATTATATAATTGTAGATACAGCGCCAACTATTTTGGTAACAGATACCTTATTAATTTCGCAATTAGCCGATGCTACCTTATATATAGTTAGAGCTGATTTTACTGAAAAGAATTTATTGGGGCATTCGGTTGAATTGTATAAAAACAAGAAACTAAAAAATTTAGCCTTTGTGATTAATTCGGTTGGTAATTCTGGAAAGTATGACTATAATTACGGCCATAAATATGGATATCACGAAAGTTGATGGTATTTGGTAGATGGCATTTACAATACTAGTATAGTGTTTCTATGGCGTGTTTTCTGTTTTACAAACAACTCTTTATATATGCCATACTGCATAGGTTTTTAGACCCACCTTTTTAATCTAAATTTTGAGAGTTATTGCCATCCCACTCAACTGATCCTATTGGTATATTCAGAACTAAACAATAGCATTGGATAGAAAGAAACCTTGGGAATCAGTTTATGAAACTTGATACATTGAGTCCGTTGTTGTTTAATAAGTCTGTTTATAAATATCGGATTAACAATCTCAAGATTTTGTGCTTTTAATTCCAAAAAAGGCAACTAATCAATTTATAGTTGTTGAATTACACTTACTTTCCGATACAAAAATTAGCAAAAATATTCCCTAACAAATCATCGTTAGTAATCTCACCAGTTATTTCGCCAAAGTAGTATAAAGCCTGACGAATATCAATGGCTAATAAATCGCCAGATAAACCAGATTCTAAACCATCCTTTACTTTATCAATTTCTTCAAAAGCTTTTAATAACGAATCATAATGACGAGAATTGGTTACAATAGTATCGTTATTTCTTAACGCCCCAGTATTAACAAAACTTAAAAGTTTGTCTTTCAACTCCTCGACTCCTATGCCTGTTTTTGCGGATAACAAATGAATTTCTGGAATATCATTCTTCACAAATTCAATTTGTTTTTCATTTAACTTATCAACTTTATTAGCGATAATAAGTAATGGCTTAAGCGGATATTTATTCTTAATTTTTTCGACCTCAATTTTAAAGGAATGCACAAAAGATTCATCTTTAAAATTGGTGCTATCAGCAATAAAAATAACCACTTGAGCTTGATCTATTTTCTCGAAGGTTTTTTTAATGCCTATACTTTCAACCACATCTTTAGTTTCTCGAATTCCAGCAGTATCAATAAACCTAAAACCTATGCCACCTATCGAAATTTCATCTTCAATAGTATCTCTAGTGGTTCCTGCAATGTGCGAAACAATAGCGCGCTCTTCATTCAACAAAGCATTTAAAAGCGTTGATTTCCCAACATTAGGCTCGCCAACAATAGCCACAGGAATGCCGTTTTTAATCACATTACCAACCGCAAAACTATCTATTAAACGCTTTAACACAAATCGAATACGCTCTACCAAATCTTTAAATTGACTTCTATCTGCAAACTCCACATCCTCTTCTGCAAAATCGAGTTCTAATTCTATCAAAGACGCAAAATTTAAAAGTTCCTCACGAAGTTTAGCAATTTCACTTGAAAACCCACCACGCATTTGTTGCATGGCAATTTGATGAGACGCTTCATTATCACTAGAAATTAAATCTGCAACAGCTTCAGCTTGACTTAAATCTAACTTAGCATTTAAAAACGCACGAAGTGTAAACTCACCAGCCGTAGCCATTCTACAACCCTTTCGTAAAAATAGTTGGATAATTTCTTGCTGTATATAATTGGAACCATGACAAGACACCTCCACCACATCTTCTCCTGTATAAGAATTAGGATTTTTAAAAATAGACACTAACACTTCGTCTATAGTTCGCGTGCCATCCATAATATGTCCTAAATGAATGGTATGCGTTTTTTGGACGCCTAGCGTCTTTTGGCTTTTTACAGATTTAAAACACGAATCTGCTATAGCAATAGCATCATTTCCAGATAGTCTAATTACGGCAATAGCACCTGCACCAGATGGTGTTGCTAAGGCTACAATAGTGTCTTGATTTATCATGCCACAAAAATACTAAATTTGAAATGCTAAACGCTACAACTTCCAACACAAACATTTGAATTTTAATTTTAATTGAATACTTTCAAATATTTATTACTTACTAAATTGTAGATAAGCTTGAAAACCAGAAAAAAAATCACCATTCTATAAGTAATTTCAACTTTTTTTGACTTTTTTCAGTTTCGCTTATTTCGTTGTTAAATTATTGATTATCAAATATTTAATATAAATATATTATGCGCGCATAGCATGTTGTTTGTCGCTAATTTCACCTAAACAATTAAATTATCGGTGACCTCCTACTTAATTGTGTGTCAAAACATTAGATAACTATTAAGAGTCCTTTATTAATAAATATCCTAAATCAAAGCAGTATAAAAACAGTAAAATGAAAATTATTGAATCCTATTTATCAAATCAAATTATAAAGTCCGTTGAGAACCACATAGGATCTATTTTTTTCTTTAATCATATAGCTGTTGTAGAACTCAATGAAGGCATTCATTTTGATTTAAGTAATGCATCCTTGATAATTGATGAACTAAATTCTTATTTCGGCAATTCACAACCTTATGGTGTTATTACAAATAGAATAAACTCCTATTCCGTAAACCTAATAGACACACCCTTGTATAAAAAATTAGCCAAAAACTTATATGCTTATGGTGTTGTGGGCCATGACTTAGCCGGGAAAATGAACGCAGAAATGGAGAATGATTTTTGCGTTTCTGAAAAAGTAGATTATGATACTATTTATGATGCCATTAACGAAGTTTACGAAAAAGTAAAAAACAGCGGTTCTTTTTCCTTAAACTAAGTAAATACCATCCGTTTTAATCTCAATCAAACGCTTTTTATATAACGTTCCAACAGCCTTTTTAAAGTTCTTTTTGCTCATTTGCACGGCCTCTTTAATGGCTTCTGGGCTCGATTTATCAGTTAAGTTTATATATCCGCTATTATCTTGCAACTCTTTCATAATCCGGTCAGCATTCGGTTCAATATTTCTATAACCAACTTGCCCTAAAGCAATATCTAGCTTATTCCCAGGTCGGATCTTTTTAACAATCCCTTTAAGCTTATCACCAATACTTAAATCTCTAAAAATACTGTCTTTGTAAATTAGCCCCATGTGCTTTTTATTTACAATAACATTCATTCCAATATCAGACGGATGCGACACAATTAAATCAACTTCATCAAACTCACTAACGGTAAGCTCGTTATTATCTAAAAAGCGGTTGGTTTTACTCGATGCTACTAGCCTATCAGTCTTTTCATCCAAATAGCAATGCACCAAATACCAGCCACCTTGCTTCATTTTAAAAGCTTGCTCGCTAAACGGACAAAACAATTCCTTCACCAAACCCCAATCTAAAAAAGCACCATAATCGGTAATTTGGTTACAACGCAATAAAGCAAATTCGCCGCGCTTAATGTAGGGCATATCGGTTGTCGCAACAGGGCGTTGTTCATTATCTAAATACACAAAAACCTCAAGCTTTTCCCAAATTTTAAATGTCTCCGGAACATAACGATTTGGCAATAGCACTTGGTTATCCTCGTCATCAATCAAATAAGCACCATGCTCAGTTTCACGAAGTATTTCTAATGTATTTATTTCACCTAATTTTATCATGCCACAAAGGTAACATTTTTTCAATCTTAAGCTAAGTTTAAAATCACCCAACTTTAAGCAATATTTTTTATGTTTTTTGGGCGCAACCCCTCCTTAGGTCGGCGTCGGGCTATCCGTTACAAGTCCTCGCACCTCCTGAGTCGGGCTGTGGGCTATCCACTACTATCCCTTGCGCACTCCATTGCAGCGTCATTTTTCGAAATAAACGTTTACCCAAATCTCAAAGTAAGGCACAAAAAAAACGCTACAAAAATGTAGCGTTTTAAATTATTTATGTGAGTTGATTATTTGTAAACCGACTCTTTTTTAAAGTGCTTTGCAAGTAAATAGTAAACCACCGCTCTATATTTATTACGGTTTGATTGTCCGTATTTATCCATAACAGCAGCAATACCTTTATCTAAATCAGCGCCATCTTTTAAACCTAATTTTTTAATTAAAAAATTATTTTTAACGGTAGCTAATTCTGATTCGTCAGAACCCGAAACTGTCGATGCGTCCTTGTTGTAAATTGAAGGTCCGCAACCAATAGTTACTTTTGTTAAAAAATCCATGTCTGCGTTAACTCCGCATTTGTCTTTTAAATCTGCAGCATATTTTGCAATAAGCTCATCTCTTTTACTCATAATGATTTCGTTTAATGTGTTAGAAAATAAATTAAATTGATAACTGTTCTAAAGATAACTAATTTTTAGACACAATAATTATCAACAAGTCACAATCTTACTTTACAAATTCAAAGTATTTTAAAAGCACTTCATCATTTATTTGCTTTGGTGTAAAAATTTCTAAAAGTTTTGGTTGCTTATCTTCATTGTAAAAAGATTCTAAAGCTGTTTTAAGTGCCTCCTTATCTTTAGCTGCTTCATATTTAAAACCATACATATGGCATAAATGCTCAGCAGTTAATTTATGGTTGGTTTCAAAATAGGTGTCGAAATTCTCCGTATCCTTATGTCCTGGCAGAATTCTAAAAATACCACCACCTTGATTGTTTACAACCACAATTCTGAAATTTTTAGGAATGTAATTATTCCAAAGGGCATTACTATCGTAAAAGAAACTTAAATCGCCTGTAATTAAAACCGTTGGTTTCTCTGTGGCAACGGCGCATCCAATGGCTGTAGAGGTGCTTCCATCAATGCCGCTAGTTCCCCGATTACAAAACACTTCAATACTTTTTTGAATTTTAAAAAGTTGTATGTACCGAATGGTCGAGCTATTTCCTGATTGTAAAATGTAATTTTTAGGAATCGATTTTAGCACATACTTAAACGCCAAAAAATCAGAAAACGGAATTTCCAACATGTACGCTTTATGCCTTTTGGTTCTGTGTTCTTTAACAGCCGTCCATGTCGCCTTGTAATTACTTTTTACAAAATGTGTGACCCTTGGTAAAAACGCCTCGAAAAAAGCATTAGGCGTGCTTTTAAAGTGATTTTCCAAACAAAAAAAGGTGTCATTTGCCTTTTTAGTATCAATATGCCAATGGTGTTTGGGTTGGTATTTTCGTAAAAATTGTTTAATCTTTTTCGATACGATTAATCCGCCAAAAGTGACTAAAATATCAGGTTGTAATTGTTGCTTTTCTTCATCAGTAAGTGGCGCTATCAACTTATCTATACTTGGGAAAAAGCTAGGATGGTTTAAATTTGATGTTGTTTCAGTTAATACAATCACGCTATCATCTTCTGCCAATTCATCCAACCATTTCTGCTCCAATTGGTTTGGTGCATTTACACCAACTAAAATCATTTTCTTTGTAGCAGAATTCCAATCCTCAAAGCAAGATTCTAATAAATAGTCTTCAATATTTTCAGGTTTTATAGTTACCTCAATAGTTTTTGGAGATAAACTTAATGTATCAACCGTTTCATAAAGTGGTTCATCTAAGGGCACATTAATATGAACAGGGCCTTTTTTAATACCAGCAAAATTAATAGCAGCATTTATTTCTTCCTCATTATGCGTTTGAATATCTTTTTGTAAACCAAGTAAGCGCTCAAACTTACTTTCCAAATTTTTCATTATTGGAAGCTCCTCATGGCTTGGCACTTGCTTTTCATCTTTTAAATCCAGCTTTAAATTAGCTGAATATAAAATATGCTTTTCAAATACGTTTTGCTGATTTATAGTTTGCCCATCGCCTATTCCAATTAAATGTTTGGGTCTGTCTGCCGAAATTACCACCAAAGGAATATCGCTAAAAAAGGCCTCCGAAACTGCTGGATAATAATTCAACAAAGCACTTCCAGAAGTACAGATTATTGCTGTAGGTTCATGCAATTGTTGCGCCATACCAAGTGCAAAAAACGCTGCACAACGCTCGTCAACAATACTATAACAATTAAAAAAAGGATCGTTAGTAAAACCAATGGTTAAGGGCGCATTTCTACTTCCTGGTGAAATTACAATATGTTTAACACCTTTGGATTTACAAAGTTGAATAACGGTTTGGGCAAGCGGAATTTTCGGGTAAGTCATGTGGCAATTTTGTTAAGCAAAAATACAAAATCACCTAATAAAAAGTCCTTATAAAACAGATTTAATAACTAACGATTTTGATACCGTTTCGGCCCACTCACTTTCAGTATTAGAGGCTTCCGTAATGCCTCCGCCAACATATATCAAAGCCTGTTTATCTTTTAGTTGCATACAACGCAAATTCACATATAATTGCGTGCTTTTGCGTGTTACAGCATACGCTCTATTTTCAATATTGCGTTTGCTAGATCGTGGTGCAATAGTTGTTTCACAATTTAATTCGCCTAAAAAACCTGTGTAAAATTCGCGGTTATAATTTTCATGTTTTAAAATGAATTGTTTCGCTAATAGTTTTGGTAATCCGCAAACTGCTGGTGTTGGGTGCAAGGCTTCAATAACATTTTCTAGAAGTGTATTTGGTTTTAGTTGCGCCGAAATCATGGTTTTTAAATGCACTAAATTTCCAGCTTTTACGGTTTCAACATCCGAAATTTTATAGTTTTCAATCGATGGTTTTAAATGGTCAATTATAAAATCGGTTACAAACTGTTGTTCTTGCTTTTCTTTGTTTTGCCAAACCACATCCAAACTGCCATTATAATCCTGCGTGCCCGCCAATGCCATAATTGAAAACCGGTTGCCTTCAATTTTAATTAAAGTTTCTGGCGTTGCACCCAGCCACAACCCTACTTTTGGGTGATACCAACAATATACAAATGCCGACTGATACTTATTTAAAAGACGCTTAAAAATTTTAAATGGGTTGTCGTCATCAAGATTTACGCTTTCGCAACGAGATAAAACCACTTTCTTTAAGTCTGAATTATTAATTGCTTCCACGCCTTTTTTTACAAGGTTTAGGTGAACTATTTTTTCTTCATTCGAAATAGCATCACTTTCTAATGGAATTCCTGTTTTTTCAAGATTATCAATAGCGTCTGAACAGGTCATACTTTCAGAAAGAATGTCAGGAATTAAAACCGTTTTTTCAATAGCATCAAAGGGCGAAAAAACGAATCCTGTTTCTATAAAATCTTTCGTAAAATGTAAACTAGTATCTTTTTGTAAACGCGCCGAAACTTCATTTTGATTTGGTTTTCGATACGCTACAAATGGAAGTTGATTATTAAAATGCGCTTCAATACGCTGAAAAAATTCGTTTGAAGTCATGCTTACTTTTTAGGTAAAGAAATGGTAGATAATTTACAGATAGAAATTAAATTATCAGCTTCATCAGTTACGCGAATGTCCAACAATTGTGTGGTTCTGCCTTTATGTAAGAATGTAGCTTTTGCAAACACATAGCCTGCTTTGATACTTTTTAAATGATTTGCAGAAATTTCAATACCTCTAACAAAAAATTTATCGGTATCAATAAATAAATGCGACGCAAAACTACCTACGCTTTCTGCCAAAGCAACAGTTGCGCCACCGTGCAACACACCATCTGGCTGGTGCACTCTAGAATTTACTGGCATTCTTGCAATTAAAAAATCATCACCAAAATCTATCATTTCAATTTGTAGTGTTTCCATTAAGGTGTTTTTACAGGCTTTATTTGCTTGTTCCAAAACCTCTTTTTTCGATAATTGCATAAAATATTCTAATTTACATAGGGACTGTAAAAGTACGAATTGTAGTTATAATTGTAGACATAATTAAAGAGATTCCTGATTGCCAAAAATTAAATTCCCCATTTATAACTTCAATTACCTAAATAAAAGTTAAAATGGACAATTAAGACCAGGAATGGGTTCCAGTTTTTAAAATAATCTTATTTTTATAAAAATTTTTAAATGTGTTCTAGAAACAAAATCAGTTTCCTAATAATATGCTGATTACTGCGCGTGGATATGAGAACACTTTAAATAAAATCACCTATGACGAACAATATTTTAATTGAGGATCAATACAGCAGAACGCCGTTATTCGATAAAGAAAATGTCAATTATTTAGTAAACGTATTAAAGCGGTTTAACACGGTACCTAAATTATATAACATAAATATAATTACCTCAACTAGTCAGCCTGATGTATTTAAAATTGTGCCAAACGAATCCATTATAATTGGGGCATTATTTTTAAGAAAACCTGTTTTAGCATTGGTTTATTTGCGATATGGTATTGAATGGCAACTTTGGTATAAAGCCTTAGGAAATAAAATAAATGATATTGCTTTATGCGATGTGGCTGCCTATAAAGTGACTCGAATATTCTATCAATTATTACCTAAAGAAGACAAGGAAAAATTAAATAATCTTAATTATATTTTAATTGATTTAATAAAGAAGGAAGCTGAAATAAATGCTGATTCTTTATTGAAAAACACAGAACTTCAAGCGTTTCACGGATTAGAAAGCAAGAATAAAGTATTTAAAGAATCATGGAAACCTATTATTGAAAATTTAGCCAAACCAACTGAATATTTATTAATGGATGGTGGCGATCTTAGATTGAATATTGATGAAGTGGCTCTGTTAAATAAATATGGATGCCGACCATTTCCAAGACCTGATGCCTTTACTTTTGCTTCATCGACAGCAACTAGTGTTTCTAATTTTGCTTTCGATAAAACCGATAAGGTTAGAAGCATCTTAATTAAAAATAGCTTGAAAAATGGGTTTAAAAATGCAACCATCGAGTTTTCGGAATTGCTAAAAAACAACCTCAAGAAAATATTTCAATTAAATGATGAAAGTCAAATAATCTTTTCTCCTTCAGGAACAGATTCATCACTTCAAATTGCGGCCATTACTCAAATTGTTACTAAAAAGGACATTACGCATATTCTTGTGGCTTCTGATGAAACAGGAAGCGGGATTCCGGCAGCATTAAAAGGTTGTCATTTTGAAAATAACACCGCGCTCAACCATCCTATTACAAAAGGCGATAGAATTGAAGGTTTTAGAGATGTTGATTTAATTAAAGTGCCTTTTAGAGATGAAAACGGCGAATTAAAAACAACCGCTCAATTAGATAAAGAAGTTTTTACAGCCATTACAGAAACCAGTAAATCAGGCAAACATATAGTATTACATGTTATGGATCATTCAAAATTAGGCTATCAATCGCCTAGTCAAAAAATGATGCAAGAATTAGAGGCGCTAAAAGATGTATCCATTCAAGTTATTATTGATGCGGCACAACTTAGGTTGGACCCTATTGATATTCAAAATTATTTAGAGAAAGGCTATATTGTTACCATCACAGGAAGTAAATACTTTACAGGACCTCCTTATGCAGGTGCATTAATTCTGCCCGAAAGTGTAAATGAATTAATTCTTTCAGTAAAAAATACCTTGCCAGCAGGTTTAACTAAATATTACAATCGTTCCGATTGGCCAACTTCATGGTTCTGCTCCAAAGATTTATCCGACGGGTTTAATTATGGTTCCTATATGCGTTGGAATGCTGCCATTGTTGAAATGGATAGATACTACAAAACGCCCATTCTATATAGAAATATGGGGATTGAAATGTTTTGCAATTTTGTAGAAGATTCTATTAAAGATGCGGCCTTTTTAGAACCTATTTATGGCGATGCAGCACGCGCTAATAATTTTAATAATCAAGAATTCGGAATTCGGAATATCCGAACCATTTTTCCATTTTTTATTCTTAAAAACAACGAGGCCTTATCCGTTGAGCAAGTAAAACAACTCTACACCTTGTTAAATTCTGATTTATCAGATAAATTTGAAGGAGCATCCATAGAAACTATGAGGCTTGCCGGACAACGATGCCATATTGGGCAAGCGGTGAATGTAAAATATGGAAACGGTGTACAAAGTGCTGTTTTAAGAATTAGTTTGGGTGCAAGAGTGCTTTCAGAAAGTTGGGTAAATAGAGATATTAGCCTCTTTTTTAGAAACATAGAAACCCAAATGAATCAAATTACTATCATTATTAAAAAGATAGCCTTGATTTTGGATACGCCTGATTTGTTAGATTAAAGTTGTGGTTTAAGGCAATACGTAGCTTAACGAAAACAATGTAATCTTGATTTTGAATGCATTTCGACTTCGCTCAATGTGACATTTTAATCCAAAATTGACTTTTCAGACAGTTGTTAAGTCGTTTTCTGTAAATTTTTATTTTTTTCCTTTAAAATGGCAAGTTGCTTTTCTAAGAAAGTAATAACACGATCCGTTTTATGGCTCGCTTTTGTTGCCACTTCAACAAACTCTTTTTTAAGCGTTTCTTTACCCGAAGTTGCAGTTTTGGTTAAATCGTCTTTAACTTCTTTAGCATCACTTACAAACTGTTCCTTAATTGCTGTTGCTTCTTTCTTTAACTTGTCTCTTGTGGCACTACCCTTTTCTGGTGCCAACAAAACACCAATAGTGGCGCCAATGGCTGTGCCTGCTAATATACCTAGAGTTATTGTTGCTTTATTTATTATCATTTTTTTCTTGTTTTAAATGAGTTCTATTTATATGTAGCAAAACTTACTGAATTGTTACAGACAAAGGGTGTTGCGTATTTGCTAAATTGAATAGAATGAGCCAATTGAGTATTATAATTTAAAATTCTTTTGTTTTAAACCAATACATTCTCCAAATTAGAATCCACACAGAAAATACCTGAAATTCGTGATTCACTAACAATGCTAATCATATCGATAGTGGTCATTTTAGAATCGACGCTAAAAATATTGACATCGGCGTTTCTATGCATTTTTACATGGTTCAAAATTTCGCCTTGCTTCACATTAATATTAGTTTTATTTGGAAACCTAATCATGGTTTTAAAACTTTCAAGATCTGATTCTGAAAATTTTAAATCAGGATTATTGTCTATTATAAAAGCATCAATAGTTCCCTTCCAATTCTTGCAAATTAAAAGGGATAAAAGCGTTGATAAATCATTATGCCCAACGTTAAAAGTTTCTTTCCAATTGGTTGGAATATCGGTAAGCCATAAATTGATGTTTTTTTCTATAGCAAGACTCGCTGTGGAATATGGTATATAAAGAATCATTCCGAAATTATTCTTTTTAACATCCATTATAAGCTGGTTATAGTAGTCCAAATTAACATGTCCGGTATCAATAGTCGCAAAAATTATATTAGGCTTAAAAAATGCCGCGTTAAGCGATTGCATACTAATGTTGATAGTCGTATTCAACTCCTTATTTTCAACAAACGCATACGAAACCGAAATACCGCTCTCCTTATATTTCTGTGAAGCATTATTCAGAAATAATTCTATGTTTTTCTGTTCTTCCGGATTTTCATGAAAAATGGATAGTATTTTAATGGATCCTTTTGGGAAAACAATGGAATGAATAAGCTTATAAGAACTTCTTATTTCTTTAGGCATAGACATAGGAATTAGAAGATCTGGACGCCAAGACCTCACTTCTTTTTGCGGACTTAAATCGCTTGATTTTTTTGTAGCCCACTCAGCAAGTGCAGTAAAAAGTCCACTCCGAGAATCGCCTGCCTCAGATTTCAATTTTAAATTCACTAAATAAAAGTAGAATATAAAAATGAGGATAAGCGACGTTAAAGCTACAATAACATTAATAACAAACATGATGACTATAGAGCCGAATGCACCCAAAGCTGGAACAATAAGCGGCACTTTTAATGTAGGTCTGTAACTCGGCAAACCTAATAACTGTTCAACAAGAACCACAATATTTACCATGGCATAAGTAATCATAAAAAACATGGTAAGAATGGGTGCAATGGTATTTAAATCGCGCAATGAAATACCAATAAAAACAATAACCGCTGTAATTAGCATAGAATTTATAGGTTCTCCTTTTTTTGAAGTTTTAGACAGCTCTTTGCTCTTGGGTAAAATACCCTTTTCGGCAAGTGCTAACATAATTCTAGGTGCGCCGATAAATGACCCTAAAGCTGAAGATAGTGTCGCTCCTAATAAGCCTGCAAGCACAATAGGACTATAAAGCGCCTTATCTATAAATAAATTATAGTTTGATGTCATTTCATCTGGAGTCGCTAATAATGATGCCACAAAAATTAAACTGATGTAAATTATGGTTGTTAAAATGACTGCGGAAATTGTGCCTTTTGGAATACTTTTTCTTGGACTTGTTAAATCACCAGACATATTTGCTCCAGCCATAACACCCGTTACTGCTGGAAAAAACACAGCAAAAACCACCCAAAATGAGGTGCCACTAAAATTATTTTCGATGGATCCAGGATAGGTTCCAAACAATTGGAAATCATAATTTAAGTCGTTCACGAAAAGCGCCCCGTAAATAGAAATTAATGACAAACCAATAATCCCTAAAATAACATACTGAATTTTAAAAGCAAAACTAGTACTTATAAAAGCCACCGCCATTACCACAGAAAAAATAATAACATCGAGCATTAAATGGTTTAAATTAGGCAAAATAGAAACCAATCCTTCTCTAAAACCGAATACGTACATGGCTACTGCCAGAGCTTGAGCAATATAAAACGGAATGCCAATAGCACCTCCAATTTCCAATCCTAAAGATTTTGAGATAATACTAAATGCACCGCCAGTTCCAATACGAACATTGGTTGTTATTGAAGATAAACTCAATGCGGTTGTTAAAGTTATGGCCACCGATATTAAGATAATACCCAATGCTCCAACAATACCAGCATTGCCAACTACCCATGGCTGACGGATATACATAATTACACCAAGTATTGTTAAAGTGGTAGGTGTAAAAACGCCTGCGAAAGTTCCGAACGTTTTTTTAGTCATATTATAAGATATTTCTAACGGTTTGAAGACTAGATATATATTAGTAAGTTACAAATTTCTTGTCAGTTAATAAGAAACTTGAGTTAATATATTTTAAAAACAATTACTTTCAAAAAAGGTGAAAAATCGAATAGTTAATCTAATAAAATAAGTAATTAAAAAAAATATAACTAAATGCCTTATAATTAGTTGAAGTTTACTACTAACAAAAACAATTTTATTTACTTAAAATTTAACTTGTACGCCATAACGCTATTATGAAAAAAGGTTGGTACAAGTAAGGTTTGAGTTTCTGGAATAAAATCTATATCGGCAGCCGATATTTTTTGTTCTCTGGTATCTAAAAGCTTAACGGCAGTCCAATCTTTAGCATAGATATAAAAAATCTGACCGCTCCAACCAGTTGTTATGAAATCTCCATTCTCTAAACGTACAATACCATCAGCTTGATCAATAGCTTTAGAAAGTATTTTAAAAGTAGGATCTTCATGGTTTACTAAACCAAAAACAGATTCGGCAAAATCTGCATAATAAATACCTTTCTTTTGCCATAATAATCCGTTGAGTCTTTTTCCTTCTGGGTTTGAAGCAAAAACGGTTAAGCGTCCATTTTCTAATTTATGAATCTTGTTAGAGTTAGATCCAGAACTGTAAACAACGCCATCTGGACTTACGGTTAAATCATTTAATTGCGGATTATTTTCAATAGTATAAACCTTTGATATTTTTCTACTTTCTACGTCAATTTCTATTAAATAATTAATATCGTTTACGAACAATTTACCATTATAAAGCCCCAATCCTTTTGGTGCGTTAAGACCTTCTAGCCATTTTAATTCGATTATTTCTCCTTTAGTATTTATTGTTGAAATGAAGCCATTATTATCTTTTTCCCATGGGCCATTATTTACATTAGATACATAAATAGTTTGCGAGGCTTTATCAAATAAAACCGATTCGCAAGTAGTCAATAGAGAATCTGTTTGCCAAATTAATTCTAAACTTGGTTTTTTAATCGTTTTAATAACTTCGACCTCTTTGGGTTGTGCTTTCTTTTTTCCACAAGAAAAAATAAGACTTAAGCATAAGCAACTCAATACGATGTATTTTAAATTCATTTGAAAAGATTTTAAGTCATTTATCACATCTACGAAATTATTGAAATTATAATACTAAACCAATTACAAATCTTTTTTATAACGCTTTATCATATCGTCTCTTGATTCTGGATCTTCTTTAGAACCTAATTGATCTTTAAGCATTTTTCCCATGGTTGGAAAAGATTGACTTTCAATTTGCGCAGATGCATCCCATAATTTAGAACGCATAAAGGCTTTAGCACAATGTAGAAAGGCTTCTTCGACTGAAACTACTAAGCAGGCTTTTGGTGGGTTTTGGCCTTCTGAAAATAAGTCTAAATGTTTAATGTCAGTACTTAAATAAGCACTTCCATTAATACGTAAAGTTTCATCAATTCCGGGAATTAAAAATAATAATCCGATGCGCCCAGTTTCCACAATATTTCCAATACTATCTACCCTATTATTGCCTTTAGAATCAGGAATTATAAGTGTTTTATCATCTATTACTTTTACAAATCCAGGAACGCCACCTCTTGGTGAAGCATCTGCCTTGCCTTCGTTACTGGAAGTAGACATGACAAAAAAAGGTGAATTTTTAATAAAATGTATGCCGTGTTTTTCTAAATGAGATAATACTTTCTCTTTTGCTCTTCCCTTTGGGTAGCCGTATAATTCGCGAAGTTGCGCATCGTTTTCGATTTTCATAAATAGAAATTTATTATGATAATCAAATTTAACAATTTAAAATGAGAGATTTCTAACTCACTAAATGTCTTATAATATCTTTAGTAGGTAATATTTTAGTGGTATGTTCAATACTAGGACCAGCAACCCAAACAGTTTTATAAGTAGCCTTGGTAGCAGCATTTTTAGTGGCATTCATACCTATAGAAAAGCGAATCATTTTAACCCATTTTTTAAGTTTCTTATTCTTGTTTAAAACAGATTCTAACCAGGTTTGTTTCGTGCCTATTTTTTTAACATAGTCAGTATTAATTACGGTACATGGAGTTCCTGAAATACGTTCGGTCATCACAATATCTTCAGCGCCATAATCAACGCAAGCTTGTTTATATTCTTCTGTAACCCCAGCTTCAACAGATGCAATAAACGGACTGCCAACAGAAACACCATCTGCTCCATATCCCAACATTTCATCAACATCGGCCTTACATCCAACACCTCCAGCAGAAATAACCGGAATACTACAATGTGTGGTTAATTCTTTTATTAATGCCTCTGGCGATAGGTTCCCTCGATGACCACCAGCTTCATTATTAACAGCTATGACAGCATCGGCTCCTAAGCTTTCTACTTTTTTGGCAAAATGTAAATCGGTAACATCACAAAACACTTTAATACCCACTTTATGTGATTGATTGATGGTTTCTTCAGGACTTCCTAATGAGGTGATTATAAAATCGCAACCTTCTTCACAAATAACTTCTAACTGCCCTTTATACTTTACATTCGATTTATTTACAATAAGATTAAACCCAAAGGAACCTCCTTCTGGCTTTGCTGCCTTTAATTCTTGTAAAGCAACGCGTAACTCATCTAAAGTTCTATAATTTAACGCAGGAATGCAACCAGCTATGCCACCATTCATAGCTTCTTTTACCATGGCAACATTTGAAACCAAAAACATAGGGGCTTGAATAATTGGGTAAGTAATATTTAAAAGTTTAGTGAGTTTAGTATCCATTATGTAATATTGATTTCAGCAAATATAATAAATATTATGCATGCATAGTATATTATATTATTTCGTTTCTCCATTATTTGTTGTATATTTATAGTTCCCTTCTGAATTCAAAAACATTTTGAATCATTCAATTTTCTCAAAAATTGAGCAAACCTTAGATTTAATTTGATGTAGCGCAAACTCAAATTAAATGGGAAAAATAAATCAAAATAATGCTTATTTTATAAATTTAAAAAAGAGTGAGCTTTTTGATAAATTGCCTATTCCATCTGTTTTAAAACTTTTTGATATTGGCTACATTGAACAATGGCCAAAAAAAACTTGCCATTTTGGTGATAAAAATCTTCATAAATTTCATATTATTTTAGTTGGAAAAATAAAAGTCTATAATTATAATATTGAAAACGATCGCTATTTTACGCTTTACATACTTAGAGCAAATGATATGTTTGATGTATTAACCTTAATTAATGGTTATACACATAATATTTATTACGAATCTTTAAACTATAGTGAAGTTTTGTGCATTCCGCTTAATAGAATGAAGGAATGGTTAGCTGAAAACCCCATTTTTATAAAATCTATTTTAGACTTTACGTTACACAAAATGAATTATCTTGAGGAATATGTAAAGCAAATTATTATAGACGATACGCCTACCCGATTTGCAAAACTACTTATCAAATATCACAATAAACTTACAAATAAGTTAGAGGTTATTAATAATCTTCCTCATGACGAGTTAGCCAACTTAATTGGGACTACACGTGCTGTTTTAAACAGGCATATTCGTACATTAAAATTAAGTGGTATTATAAAAATTAAAAGAAAAAATATTGAGATTTGTGACATGGACAGACTCATAAAACTCATAAAAACAGATAGTTAGGTGTTAAGAAACATTTAACAGTATTTCGCACCTAGGTAACTTTTTAGTCTGAACTTCTCTACTACCTTTGACTCAATCCCAGCAATAAAATTTTATTTTTTTTAAGAACTAATTAATAATCTATATAGAAAAATATATTATTAATTAAATACGTAAAAAAATGAAAAAATTTATGATTGGTTTATTAGTTTTAGGACTCACCAACCTAACAGTTGCGCAAAATCACAGTTTTGCCCTAAATGAAATGTTACCTGAAGTAACAATTGTTCCTGCCAATTTCACTTACATAAGTAATGTTATTGATGACAATTCGCCTAGAATCGTCAAAAAAATGGAAAAAACCGCTGCCAGTTATGATGTATCGGAACATCCAAACTTTGATGAAGCAGATATTTATGCTCTCCAAGTTACTTTTCAAGAACCCCATGCTCGAATTATCGCATCATATGATGAAACTGGAAAAATTATAAAATCTTTTGAAAAATTTAAAAATATTGTTTTACCAAAAGATCTTGTTAACCAAATAATGATGCAATATCCAGGTTGGGAATTTAAATCAGACACCTATTTGGTGAAATATTCTTCAGGAGAAGAAGCTAAAAAATATTATACTATTAGACTCTTGAAAGATGATAATAAAATTAACCTAAAAATTGATCCATCAGGAAAAGTGCTTTAAAATTTTATAATTATGAATTGTCACTAGTACCGCAAATGATACTACTCAAGTTAGTTTATTTGCGGTTTTTTTATGTTCTTTTTTCTGGGATTGATTAATTTCTTCATTTTATTTATAAGAACAATAAAAACATTCTAAATCAATCCTTTATTTTTAAATACAAGTTCTATTGTATTTTTTTTATTTCAAATCCCAAATACTATGCGTGCATAGTATCTAATAATCAATTAGTTATACTTTATTCTCTTTAAAAAACTGTTAAACATCTGGTTTTATGACTTTTATCATGTTTTTATTATGCGTGCATAGTTAATTTTATCCCATAGAATTAATACTTATCTATCATGAAAAAACTAGTACTAGGTTTATTTATTTTTGGATTAACCATCCAAATCAATGCTCAAACAGTTGAATTACCAGAAACAATAATTTCTGTTAATTACAAATATTTAGCTACTGTAGACACAGATAATGTTCCTGAGCGTGTTAAAAAATTAGAAGAAGTCATGCTAAATTATAAAAACATTGAGCAGTCAGAACTTTATGATGATGAACACGATATTTATAGCGTTTCCTTTTATGTTCCAGAAGGGAAAATTGTTGCTGCTTATGATAAAAATGGAAAAATTGTAAGAACCATTGAGAAATATAAAAACATAAGATTACCGCTTGAGGTTCTGCAAGCCGTATCAAAGCGTTTTCCTAATTGGGGAATTGTTGAAGATGTTTACTTTATAAATTATAATATTGATAGCGATTCACTAAAACAGGCTTATAAAATTAAGCTTCAAAATAAAGATGAAATCATAACAATTAAGACTGATGAAAAAGGGGCGTTTATTTAATAAATCCCTTATTTGATGAAAAAAGCGCATCAATTTTATTTGATTGCGCTTTTTTTATATCAATATTTCTCTTACACAAACAAATTCTTTAGAATAATTTAAAAACTTAATCTAATCTTGAAAACGATAATAGCCACATTTCAAATAAGCACCTTCTGGAAAGCTAATGGGATGATCTGTGTCATGCTCAGTCTTTAAAACCACCTTATAGCGTCGGTTACTAAAAGTTAAAACTTGGCTATTTATATCTAAAAACTGCTGTGCTAATACTCTTGAAGAACATGAAGCTAGAACTAATAATCCGTTTTTTGCTGTTAGTTTTTCTCCTAATACTGCAAGTTGGGCGTACTTCTTTTTAGCCAATTCAATTTCTGATGCTTGTTTTGCAAAGCTTGGTGGATCAATGACAACAACATCAAAAGTTTTTTTATTCTTAATAAGGCTTTTTAATTCTTCGAAAGCATCACCGGCAATTATCTTATGCTTTCCAGAATAATTATTAAGCTTGCCGTTTTCTATGGCTATTTCTAAGGCTTGTTTACTAATGTCTAAACTCGTTACTTCTTTAGCACCATTGTACAAAGCATGAACTGAAAATCCTCCTGCATAAGAGAACACATCTAAAACGGTTTTACCTGTGCTCCACTCGCCTACTTGTTTTCTATTGGCTCGATGGTCTAAAAAATAACCTGTTTTATGGCCTTTAATGACGTTCGCTGAAAAATTAACATCGTGTTCCACAAACTCGACAACCTCGTTTTCTAAGGTTCCAAAAACCACCTCGCCATTTTCTAGTTTATGAGCTTTAGAGTTTTCTAAACTTCTACTTAATCGAAAAACAACTGTTTCTGCCTGCGAAGTTTGCTGTAAACTTGGAATAATAGTTTCTAAATAAGGCAACCAAATTTCTGAATAAATTTTAACAACTAACACCAATGCGTAAACATCAGCTATCAACCCAGGAAAACCATCATTTTCACCAAATAATAAACGGTAACTATTGGTATTTGTTTTTAATAAAGGTTGTCTTTTTGAATAAGCCTCTTCTATCTTTTTTCGAAAAAACTCGTCATTAATTTCAGCTTTCTCATGGCTGCTATGTAGCATTTTGATTCTTATAGGAGATTTAGCATCATAAAGACCTAAACCAACTACTCTGTTTTTATTTTTACTAAAAATGATTGCCAAATCTCCAGATTTTGCATCGTCGTTTATTTTAGTAATATTATTTGAAAATACCCATGGATGCCCTTGTACAACAAATTGTTCGCCTTTTGAGTTTAGTTTTACTGCTAAACGATTTGGTTTATAATTTGATTTTATTTTTGAAGAAAAAGACATGCTTTATATTTCAGGTAAAAGTAAAGTTTTAAAAACAAAAAAAACGCAACCATTTCTGATTGCGTTTTTTTTAAACTTCTAGCTTAAGTCTTCCAACTTCAAGCTTTTTTTTACTTCACTTCTTCAAAATCAACATCTTCCACATCACTTCCTTCAGCTTGTGGTTGCTCACCTGCACCAGCATCCGGTCCTGGAGCGCCACCTTGTGCATCGGCTTGTGCTTTGTACATTTCTTCAGAAGCTACTTTCCAAGCTTCGTTTATTTTATCTAGAGCTGGAGTAATAACAGCCAAGTCTTTAGACTCGTAAGCTTTTTTCAATTCTTCTAAAGCATCAACGATAGGTTGTTTTTTATCTTCCGATAATTTATCACCAAACTCTTCTAATTGCTTTTCAGTTTGGAAAATCATAGAATCTGCTTCATTTAATTTCTGAGCATTTTCAGCTGCAGCTTTATCTGCTTCAGCATTTGCTTCAGCATCAGCTTTCATCTTTTTGATTTCCTCTTCACTTAAACCAGAAGAAGCCTCGATACGAATATCTTGTTTCTTATTAGTTGCTTTATCTTCAGCCGATACCTTAATAATACCATTGGCATCAATATCAAACGTTACTTCAATTTGTGGTGTTCCACGTCTTGCTGGTGGAATATCACTTAAATGAAAACGTCCAATAGTATTGTTATCGGCAGCCATTGCTCTTTCACCTTGTAATACGTGAATTTCTACAGATGGTTGATTATCTGCTGCTGTAGAGAATACTTGAGATTTCTTAGTAGGAATCGTAGTATTTGCTTCAATAAGCTTAGTAAATACGTTACCCATAGTTTCAATACCTAAAGATAAAGGTGTTACATCTAAAAGTAATACATCTTTAACATCTCCAGTTAATACACCACCTTGAATACCAGCACCTAAAGAAACAACTTCATCAGGATTTACACCTTTACTTGGTGCTTTTCCAAAGAATTTCTCAACCGCAGCTTGTACGGCAGGAATACGTGTAGAACCACCTACTAAAATAACTTCGTCAATATCAGATTTTGATAAACCAGCTGCTTTTAATGCAGAAGCACAAGGCTCAATAGTACGTTTTACTAAATCGTCAATTAATTGCTCAAATTTACTACGTGTTAATGTGCGCACTAAGTGCTTTGGTCCACTAGCAGTAGCTGTTATATAAGGTAAGTTAATTTCTGTTTGCGCAGAAGATGATAATTCAATCTTCGCTTTTTCAGCAGCTTCCTTCACACGTTGTAAAGACATTGGGTCTTTACGTAAATCCATACTTTCTTCAGCTTGAAACTCATCTGCTAACCAATCAATAATTTTTTGGTCAACATCATCACCACCTAAGTGGGTATCACCATCAGTAGAAAGTACTTCAAATACACCATCACCTAATTCAAGAATAGATACATCATGTGTTCCTCCACCAAAGTCAAAAACCACAATTTTCTGGTCCGTTCCTTTTTTGTCCATACCATAAGCTAAAGCAGCAGCAGTAGGTTCGTTAATAATACGCTCTACTTTTAAACCAGCAATCTCACCAGCTTCTTTAGTAGCTTGACGTTGGCTATCGTTAAAGTAAGCAGGCACAGTAATTACCGCACGAGTTACCGTAGTTCCTAAATAATCCTCAGCCGTTTTCTTCATTTTTTGAAGAATCATAGCCGATAATTCTTGAGG